>JANLIP010000050.1 GCA_024654165.1 Candidatus Kaiserbacteria bacterium
ATGAAACCGCTTTCTAGGAATAAACGGCGCACGTATCTCTACGGCCTGATTGCCCTCTTTCTTATATGCCTTCCGATATCTCTTTTCTTTGCGAGCGGATATCGTTTTAAATTCGGATTTGGCTTTGTAAAGACAGGAGGAATATTTATTTCTGTTCCTTATACTGATGCTGATGTGTCTATCAATGGAGAAGCGGTCGGAACAAGCGGAATTTTGAAGAGAGGATTTTATATTGATAACTTAGCTCCTAGTTCTTACGAAATTCTTGTGTCGCGGACCGGCTCGCACGATTGGCGCCGTACGCTCGTGGTAGAAGAGAATCTGGTCTCTGATGCGCGGGCGTTACTTGTGCCAAATAAAATAGAGGCGATTCCAATTGTGTACGGCGCCGAAACATCCACTACGACCAAGGCAATTTCTCTATCTCAATACGGCCTGTATCGCGCTGCTTTTGAAGTGCCCGCCGCGACCAGCACGCGCGGTACCTTTGGCGAATCGGTTTTTGTGGAACGCGGAGACGTATATGTGCGCTTGAGCGATAAGAGTTCTTTATTTACAAGCAATTTTTGCGGGCGCCCATCTTATTGCGTTTCAGAAATTCCTATAGAAAGAGGGAGGCAAGCGAGCGTGGGGGCGGCTTTCTTTGGTGGCGGAGTAATTTATGCGACAAAAGAAAGAGGCGTATTTCTTGCTGAAGCAGATATCCGCTCCACGCCAGTTCTTGTTCCAATTTATGCAAAGCCCGGCGCGCTTTTCCGCATAATTGATGGGGTCCTGATAGTGAAAGATGGAAAGGCGCTATACGAAATAGAGGGGCTATAAATAGGGACTAGCTTCTAGCCCCGACGCGCGAAGCGGTCGGGGTCCCGACCTCCGACGCTTCGGTCGGAGCAGGCGGAGCGTCGGGACTTCTACCTGCCTCTCGGCAGGCAGGGCTTCTAGGGGTAGAATGGACGGCATATGTCAAAAACGGAAGCGAGCGAGACGCGCGGGCACATGCATCCGATTTCCTCGCTTATACGCGAAGCCAACAAGATTTTCTTTGATATGGGCTTTACGCTCGTGGAGGGACCGCTCCTTGAAAGCGAATGGTACAACTTTGATGCGCTCAACGTGCCGAAAGACCATTCTGCGCGCGACATGCAGGACACGTTCTTTATCAAGGACGAGCCGGGGTATGTATTGCGCACGCACACTTCTCCCGTCCAGGTTCGATATATGGAAGCGCAAATCAAAAAAGGCATTAACCCTCCATATCGCCTCATCGTGCCGGGGAAAGTATTTCGCAATGAAGCCACAGACATGACCCACGAAACGGAATTCTTCCAGATTGAAGGGCTTGCGGTCGGGGAAGATATTACTCTGGCTCATTTAAAAGGCACGCTCGCGCAATTTTTAAAAAAGGTGTTCGGAAATTCATCGGTAGAAATCAGGTTCCGTCCGAGCTTTTTCCCTTTTACCGAACCGTCGGTGGAAGTGGATATGCGGTTAGTAGGCGAAAGCGCGCCAGAGAAATTGCGCGATAAATGGATAGAAATGATGGGTGCAGGAATGGTTCATCCGAATGTTCTGAAAAATGCGGGCGTTGATTCGTCAAAATACCGCGGTTTTGCGTTCGGTATGGGGCTGGACCGCCTCGCGCTTTTGCGATGGGGGATTGACGACATCCGGCTTATGCATTCTGCGGATTTGCGTTTCATTAACCAGTTCTAGTATGAAAATCTCTCGCAATTGGCTACAAACATTTTTCGTCGCGCCGTTACCCGATGCACAGGCACTTGCCGATGCGCTAACATTTCATGCATTTGAGATTGAGAATATTTCCGATTCCAAGGGTAGTCCTTGGAACATCCAAGGACTACCCTTGGATAACAATGCGGTGCTGGATGTGAAGGTAACAGCAAATCGCGGGCACGATTGCCTTTCGCACCGAGGAATCGCAAAGGAAATCTCCGCCATTCTGAACATTCCGATGAAGCCCGACCCGCTCCGAGAGCCCATGTCGGGATTTACGAAATCCCGACATGTAGAAGTTTCGATTGATACTCCTTTATGCGCACGATATATTGCGGGCTACATCAAGGGTGTGAAAGTAGGGCCTTCTCCAGATTGGTTGCGGGAGAACATTGAATCAATAGGCCAAAAATCCATAAACAATATCGTGGATTCAGCAAACTTTGTGATGTTCAATATTGGCCAGCCTCTGCATGCCTTCGACGCCAATAAACTAGGCAATAGGCAAGAGGCAAAAGGCAATAGTGAATTCAGAATTCAAATACGAAATGCGCGAAAAGATGAGAAAATCACAACGCTTGATAACAAAGAATGCGTGCTTTCGGAATCCATGCTCGTGATTGCGGATGGAAATGCGGACACGGCCATAGGTATTGCGGGAGTAAAGGGCGGGAAGACTGCCGAAGTGAACGAAACGACAACCGACATAATTCTGGAATCTGCAAATTTTGACGGTGCATCTGTACGCAAAACTGCACAGGCATTGAAATTGCGCACAGATGCTTCGCAAAGATTTGAACAAAATATTTCCCCGGAACTTGCCGGGTATGGGATGCGTGCGGTTACAGACCTCATTTTAAAAATTGCCGGAGGTGAATTGGTAGGGTTTGCGGACGAGTACCCAGTACCTCAAGAAAATAAACAGGTTTCAGTATCGGTGACACAGGTCAATAATATTCTAGGAACATCACTCGCAGTAAAAGACGTTGCGGATGCCTTTACTCGCCTTGGGCTTCCATACAAATACAGCGAGGCTACACCTCGCGGCATTTTTGAGGTTGAAGTGCCGTTTGAACGGCTTGATTTAGAAATCGCAGAAGATTTGGCGGAAGAAGTCGCACGCATTGCGGGCTACGACAAAATTCCTGCAGTTGGATTGCCTGCACTAAAAGGCAAACCGGAAATCAATGAGAATTTCGCCCGTAGCGAAAGCATTCGCGAAGAATTAATGAGCAAAGGATATTCAGAGGTCGTCACATCTGTTTTTACTGACAAGGGAAATAGAGAAGTCTTGAACAAGGTAGGAGGCGAACGGCCGTATTTGCGGACGAATCTGACGGACGGGCTGGCACAAGCACTGGAAAAAAATATCCGGAACAAAGACATCCTTGGGTTAAAAGAAGTGAGGCTTTTTGAAATCGGCGCCATTTGGGATTCTAAAAAGGAAGAAATAGCAGTAGGACAAATAGGAGAAAAAGAAAAGGCGATGCAAACGGTTCTGTCAAAATATAAAACCGATATTTCGTCCGAGCAGACAGATCTTCCTATTTCTACAACTGCACGCTACCAGACATTCTCTCGGTATCCGTTCATCGTGCGCGACATTGCGCTCTGGGTGCCTGAAGGAACTAAATCTGAACAAGTGCTTGAAGTTATTTCCAAACAGGCGGGGGCTTTGGTCGTGCGAAGCGAATTATTTGACACGTTCGGAAAAGCCGGAAAAACCTCGTATGCATTCCGTCTCGTTCTCCAGTCTTTTGAAAAGACCCTAACGGATGGAGAGGCAAACGAGGCAATGGAAAATGTCTACAAAGAGGTCAAGAAAAAGGGCTGGGAAGTGCGCTAGCGCCTGAAAACTTATGCACTTTTTCTGCTTGGCAAAGAGGCTTTTTTTTGATATGATGAATATATAAAACATGGCTGGAATTAAGGGAAAAAAGAGCATAAAAAAGACCCCCGCGGCGGGGGGTTCTTCGTCGTATGACGCGAGCTCAATCACAGTTCTGGAGGGTTTGGAGGCGGTGCGCCGCCGGCCCGGAATGTACATAGGAACTACGAGCTCCACTGGGCTCCATCATCTGATTTGGGAAGTGTTTGATAACTCGCGCGACGAAGCGATGGGGGGATTTGCAAATGATATTGAAATCGCGCTTTTGCCGGATAATCGCGTGCGCGTCGCCGACAACGGACGGGGAATTCCTGTAGACATCCACCCGAAAACAAAAGTTTCCACGCTTGAAACGGTGATGACCATGCTTCACGCCGGAGGAAAATTCGGCGGAGACGGCTACAAAGTTTCCGGCGGTCTGCACGGCGTCGGCGTTTCCGTCGTTAACGCGCTTTCATCGCACGTGCGCGCGGAAGTGCATCGCGACGGCGGTCAGTACATGCAGGAATATAAAAACGGGGGCAAGCCGGTAGGAAAGGCAAAGAAAATCGGAACCTCAAAACTGCACGGCACGATAATCACCTATGAGTCAGACGCGTCAATTTTCCCAGACCGCGAATTGAGCTGGGAGACGATTGTTGCGCACATGCGCCAGCAGGCGTATTTGGTGCGAGGTCTGCGCATCACGATTTTGGATTTACGAGGTGCCGGAAAAATTGACGACGAAAGTGTGTTTAACCTGCGCGAGTTGGGCATTGATGCTCCCTCCGTCACATTTTATTTTGAGGGCGGTTTGCGTTCGCTCGTTTCCTTCCACAACAGGCACTTGGAACCGGTTCACAAAACTGTCTTTTATGTGGAAAAAGAGCAGGACGGCGTGCAAGTTGAAATCGCCCTTCAGTATGTGGATGACATCACGTCTAGAATCTCTGCCTTTGCGAACAACATCTACAACAGCGAAGGCGGAATGCATATCACTGGTTTCAAATCGGCGCTCACGCGCACGCTGAACGCCCAGCTTAAGAACGGGAATGGCACGAAAGAGAGTGAGACATTTACCGGCGACGATGTGCTAGAAGGAATTACCGCCGTCGTGTCTGTCAAATTGCGCGAGATTCAATTTGAGGGGCAAACAAAGGGAAAGCTCGGCAGTGTGGAGGCGCGCGGAGCCGTGGAGACCGTCTTCAGCGAGGCATTTGGGATGTTCCTGGAAGAAAATCCCGATGAGGCGCGCGCGATTTTGGGCAAGGTTTCTCTTGCCATGAAGGCGCGTAAAGCGGCCAAAGCGGCGAAAGACAGCATCTTGCGCAAAGGCGCCTTGGATGGAATGACGTTGCCGGGCAAGCTTGCTGATTGCCAAACTCGGCTTGCGGAAGAAGGAGAACTCTTCATTGTGGAGGGAGATTCCGCCGGAGGCACCGCCAAAATGGGGCGCGACAGGCGCATACAGGCAATCCTTCCGCTTCGCGGAAAAATTCTGAACATTGAACGTGCGCGCATTGATAAGATGCTCGCTTCGGAACAAATTAAAAATCTAGTCGTTGCACTAGGTACTGCCATAGGGGATGTATTCAATATAGAAAAACTGCGTTATCACAAAATCATTATAGCCACAGATGCCGACGTGGACGGCGCGCACATCCGCACCCTTCTGCTCACGCTTTTTTACAGGCACTTTAAGCCATTGATAGAAGGCGGATTCATCTACATCGCACAACCCCCTCTATACAAGATAAAGAAAGGGAAAGAGATTAACTACGCCTATTCTGATGAGCAGAGAGTGGCTCTGGCTGGCAAGGATTCGCCGTTGGAAACAGAGACCGAAGAAGCCCCGACGCCCGAAGGGGTCGGGGTCCCGACCTCCGACGAAAGTCGGAGCGTCGGGAAAAAGATATCGGTACAACGCTACAAAGGTCTTGGTGAAATGAATTCCGATGAATTGTGGGAGACCACGATGGATCCCGCCCGCAGAATTTTGAAATTGATTACGATAGAAGATGCGCAAGATGCAGACATGGTGTTTGACATGCTCATGGGCATTGACGTTCCTGCGCGCAAATCATTCATACAATCTCATGCCAAGGAGGCGACGCTGGATATTTAGCTTCTAGCTTCTAGCTTCTAGCTTCTAGCTTCTAGTAGCTAGTGCCTAGATATTGGTTCTTGCGTAGTTGTTGTTCTCGTTGGATTCGTTTACTTGGTTTGCCGGGTCAACTGATACCACGAACAGGCCTCCTGGAATTGCGTAAGTAAATCGGAGCATGTTTTCAATGCTTGCTCCTGGAGCGAGAGGCGCCTGCATGGGCGAAGTGTATGTATTGTTGCCGGCACTCGTCGGGAGCTGTGCTGTAAAGTACCAATGCCCTGTGGAAGTGTTGCCGTGGTTCGCAATCATGAAGCGTACTGCCACTTGTTCATTTTGCGACATCGGTTCGCGGGGGATTGTATTGCCAGTTATAGGGTCAAGAACGCCCACGGACAATATGTTTACAGACAGGTCGGTAGTTTTAGGCACATAAGCTTTCACAGCAGGCTGTTTGGCTGGCGAAGCCGGGGCAATTTCTACAGTCGATTTTATCGCTGGGAGAGTGGCCGTAGACTGCCCGCTACCTATTTGTAGAGTTGCACTTCCTTGTGCTTGAGTTCCCGTGACAGCAGTGGGTACAAAGATTATTGAGATTGGAAGATTCGTTGAAGACGTATCAGAGAGAATGGGAGTAATATCTATAGAATTTTTCACGCCAGGGATTTTGTAAGCCGAACCGCAGGGAATTGCATTCAAGATGCCATCCGCAACGCCTGGAGTTTTAAGAACCAAACCTTTTTGGCATTGATATAGAAATTCGTATGCGCCGGATTCTTTGGGGCTATATTTCCAGGAGACGGTCGCGGATTCTCCGGAGTTTATTTTTGAAAGGGGGACAGTTATCTGGATTGCACCGGAGTTCTTTCCGAACAGGGAAGAGAACCAGGATTTGGCGAGGGTCGCCATGCGGAACAGACCCATTATCAGGATGACAATTAATATAACTAGGCCTGCGATTGCGAGGATATTTAATATCAGCTTCTTTCGTTCCTCTTTAGTGGTTGCTAGCTTCATTACTCACATTGTTACACATGCTGGCGTCTTGTCAACCCTTACCACTTTTGTCCTTTAAAACGCAAAAGTGATAAGGGGTTACATTAAAACCAAAAACCCCAGGGCGCTATGCTCTGGGATTTGAGGGAAAGGTTAGACGCGAAGAGTGACTCCGAGGTCTCGCTAGAGGAAACCTGCGAGTACACCACATT
>JANLIP010000072.1 GCA_024654165.1 Candidatus Kaiserbacteria bacterium
ATGATGCCTGAAGTTTTGAAAAAGATTCCCTTCCATGGCTTGTGCGCGATATTGAGAGAACCGAAAGAAAGAAGCGCGAGCACTGGCAAGGTGCCGAGAGCGAAAACAAACATCGTAAGCGCGCCCGTCATAAAATTTCCCGTAGTGAGCGCATAGAGCTGCATGGATTGAGTGAACCCGCACGGCAAGAAGAATGTGCCTATTCCTACAAGAACCGGCGCCAAATAGTGGTCGTGTTTGCTCCCCCGCACAACGTGCCGAGAAAACCATTTTGGAAGCGTGAACTGCAGGCGCTTTGTAAAGTGAAATACGTCAAGAAGATTGATTCCAAGAATAAGCATCACAATCGCGACAATCCCTCCGAGGAGAATGTTGGCGGTGAGCCCGAGGTGAAGCGAATTGCCAAGAACGGCAACGGCGCCGCCGAGCACAAAAAAGCCGCCGAGTCTTCCTATGTGGAACAACGTCTGCGTCCGCCACGTACCTCCTTCTTTCGCCGAACTTGCCGAGAGCGAAAGCACCAGACCGCCGACTACGGCAAGACACGTGGAAACCGAGGCGATGAGCCCGATGACGAAGGCTGTGCTATAGCTCACATCCGATGAGGTGATGAGATTGGTCAATCCGGCCTTTTGCAAAACCAAGAACCCTACGATAATTACGAGGGCAATCGGTAGTGCGTACTGGAAATCCCGCCACCCTCCGACCTTCTGCACTTTTTCCAATGAAACGGTGTAGCCGTGGCTTTTTACCAGCTGTGTCAGCCCTTCGGCAATCAATTCCGGCGGCTCGTTGAAATCTCCCGTGATTGTCACTTGATGATTCGCGAGCGATGCCTGAACGCGGGAAATGTGCGGCAACTCTTTAAAAGTCTCTTCTATGAGAAGCGTGCAGGCGGCACAGTGCATTCCGTGGACGTGAAAGGTGTATGTCTGTTGTTGCACTTCTGGGCCAACAGGGTCGGTATTGGCACTTGTAGACAGCATGAAGCACGCATCTTATCACGCCGGCATTTTTCACGCCTTAATTTTGTTGGATAGAATCGCGAACAAACCAACCGCCAAGTATGCAATCACATTCCAAATCACAAGACCGGAGATGAACGTGGTGAGCGTCATGACGTTCTCGCCCACATTTGCATTTGTGTGAAGACCGTAATACATGAACGCCGACACGATGTTCGGGAAAAGTGCCACGCCGGCAAAGCAAACGACATACATGATGCTTATCCAGACGGCGGTAACTTTAAGAAGATGTTTTGTGTTAATCATAGTCTTATTACCGAGGACGGTCCTCGGTGTTTATAGTAATTTCTACGCATTAATCTGATAATTTTCGACCTTTGTAAACACCGGCCTAAGACACTCTGAATTATTTTACCGCTAAGAAGACCAAGACGAGAAACGGCACCGCGCAACAAATAAACATCATCCGCATCATGTGCTTATGGCCATCGCCGTTTGTATTGTCGTGATTGTGCATGGTGGATTAAATTGTCATTCTAATGTTTTGCCCGCCTGCGCCGAGGCTTCGGCGGGCAGGCAAAACGTTAGAATGTGCTGGTAATGGCTCATATCCCGCAGCCGCTTTGCTGGCGCGGGGCTGGGGCTGATGCTCCGCCTCCGGCTTCTACTCCGCAGCCGCTGCTTCCGCCGCGGCTCGCAGGCGCGCTCGTTTGCGACAATATGTTTTGAATTCCAGCCGCGCTTGAGTAATTGGCGCCGAGCATTTCTTGAGGAGAGACCTTCTTCCAATCGGTTCCCTTGCCCTGCATGAATTGCGCCATGGTGAGATATGTATCAGGGAACCAGTACGAATTCACTGCGAGAGCCGCTTTATACATTTCTTTTTCGCTCACGCCTTGCGACGCCATAAGCTCCAAGAGCCCGAGCATTGCCATTCCGTGATTGCAGTCGGGAAAGTGAGTGGAGTTTCCACAGCACGGGCGAAAGATTCCCCGCGACACTCGGTCCACGAGTTGCTGTTGTTCGGGCGTCAGGGACACGAGCGCGTGTATATTGTAGTGCTCCATCGCGCCGCTCTTCGCAATCGTCCATCCGCCCGTGGAAGCGAAGTTCCCCGCTCCGCCGTATGCAGGGTTCATCATTTCCGTTTTGTCTTCCAGTATCGGATTTGCATTTGCGAGTCCGAATGCCCAGAGCAAGTTCAGGAGATACCCCGCATTGTCTTCGGTAATTGTTAATTTCCTATCTGACTTTCCACTCAATAGTTTCTCGTACTCGGCGGGAAACGCGCCTCTTGATTGGTATATCTGTTTGAATGCGATGGGGTCAATCGCCCCCGCTTCCACAAGCCGAGCTCCCATGTCGCCCCACATCACGGGCAACCGTACGCCCGCTTTGGGAAGCACAGCTTCCTCTATTGCGGAACGGCTTGTTTCTTTTGACGGATTATTCCACGCAGACGGGCTTGCGTTTCCCCCCTCTATCGCGCTCGCGATAATTAATCCCGCAATGATGATGCTTACCGGCGTGCCGTATTCTTTGTACAGAGCAAGTAGTTTAGTGTTTGTTTTTTCCATA
>JANLIP010000074.1 GCA_024654165.1 Candidatus Kaiserbacteria bacterium
ATTCCCCGGTCGCGCTCTAAGCTTCTTAAAATAACGTTTGTCTTTAACATCCGAATAGTCACGGCAGAAACTATGCCAAATTGTACTGACCGGGTACAATTAACCTGTGAAAAGCATTTTAATTACCAAGGCAGACGGCGAACAAGAACTGTTTGACTCTTCAAAACTTGATAACTCGCTTGCTAAGGCGGGAGCAGGGGAGCCGATACGAGCGCGCGTCATTGCGCACGTGGAAAGAGAATTGAAGCCCGGAATGACCACCGAAGAGATTTATCGGCATGCTTTTGAAATCTTGCGGAGGGAGGAAGCTACGCCTGTTGCCGCCCGCTATTCCATTAAGCGCGCGGTTTTTGCATTGGGCCCCTCCGGTTTTCCATTTGAACAATTCCTTGCCGAGATTCTTCGCGCGCATGGATGGTCCGCCCGCACCGGCGCCGCACTTACGGGAAGATGCGCTCCGCACGAGGTGGATGTGCTCGCAGAAAAAGGCGGGAGGCGAATTGGAATAGAAGCGAAATTCCACAACGAACCGGGCGGGAAGACAGACATTAAAGACGCGCTTTATGTGCACGCGCGCTACGAGGATTTGAAAAACGCGCCTGACGCGTCTTCTAGAGTGAGCGAGGGATGGCTTGTCACGAACACGCAATTTACCAGAAACGCGATTCGTTATGCGCAATGCTCAAACCTTACGCTCCTTGGATGGGATTATCCACGCGAAAAGGGCTTAATGAAAATGATTGAAGAGGCGAAGGTTCATCCGCTCACATGCCTTACAAGCCTTTCGGAAGGGGAAAAACACCGCCTTTTGGATAATAAAATCGTGCTCTGTAAAAGCGTTCAAACCAGGCATCTTCTAGAAGAATATGGAGTAAGGCCTTCACGGATACCCTCCGTGCTGGAAGAGGCTAAACGACTATGCGGAATTTAGTGATATAATTCTATTATATGAATCCCGCACAATTTATTGACCCCACGTATATAATTTTGGCAAAACTAGTCCTCGCGCTTTTTTTGGGCGGAACAATCGGTACAGAGCGCGCCGTAATGGCCCGCCAGGCGGCCGGAACGCGCACATTCGGGCTGGTCGCCCTCGGCGCCTGTCTTTTAATTGTTACTGCTAACTATGCAAATACGGCGTATTTGGGAATCGTAAATTTTGATCCGATGCGCGTAGCGGCGGCCATAATAATGGGCATCGGCTTTATAAGCGGCGGAGTGATAATTTTCCGCGGCGACACCTTGCACGGCGTAACCACTGCCGCCGGATTGTGGATAGCCGCCGCCTTGGGAATCACGGTCGGCTTCGGAATGTATGCCGTGGCGATATTCTCCTCTCTGCTCGTCCTCGGCGTTTTTTCGGGAATGTGGTATTTGGAAAATAGATTCAAGCATTGGTTTACCGAACACCAGCCGGAAATAGAAAGGGATGCTAACAAAGGTTTGTAGGCAAGAAATGCTATAATCCTCGGGATGAGCGATTACTACAAGCCTGACAGAAATCCGAATTGGAATTACGGCGGGGGGCGCTTCCGCCTTTCCCGTTCTAAAATCGCGCTTTTTCTGGATTGTCCGCGCTGTTTTTATATTGACAACAAGCTCGGCACCGCGCGCCCGCCGGGATATCCGTTTAATCTCAACAGCGCCGTGGATGCGCTTCTCAAAAAAGAATTTGACATTCACCGCGCGGATAAAACAACGCACCCGCTGATGAAGGCCTACGGGGTGGATGCTGTTCCGTTTGCCGATCTGCGCATGGATGAATGGCGCGACTCACTGCGAAAGGGAATTCAGTGGCAACACAAGTCGGGACTGCTTGTGAGCGGAGGAGTGGACGATGTGTGGATACGGCCCAATGGGGAACTAATCATCGTGGATTACAAAGCCACGAGCAAAGATGAGAAAATTACCGCGCTTGATCAGGAATGGCACGACGGCTACAAACGGCAGATGGAGATTTATCAGTGGCTCTTCCGCCAAAACGGTTTTAAAGTCTCCAACACGGGATATTTTGTTTATGCAAATGCAGGGAGGGACAAAAAGGCATTTGACGGCGTGCTTGAGTTTGAGGTTACGCTTGTGCCATACGAAGGCGACGATTCATGGGTTGAGGGAAAGCTTATTGAATTAAAGAAATGCTTGGACAGCGACGAACTGCCCGAAGGCTCGGAGGAGTGCGACTACTGCAGATACCGCGAAGCTGTGGGGAAGAAGCTAATGACTTTTGCGAAAAAACCGCAGAAAAAAACACTGGGTGACGGAACGCTCGGAATCTAGCTAAGTATGGGCGAAAAAGAGGTGGAAATAGAAAGTACGTGGAAAGAGGCTTTGAAAAATGAATTCGGGCAGGATTACTTCAAGAAGTTGCGCGAGTTTGTGAAAGGCGAGTACCAGCACGCCATCGTGTACCCCCCGCCCAAGAATATCTTCCGCGCTTTTGAACTTTGCCCTTTTGATAAAGTTGAAGTCGTTATATTGGGGCAAGACCCGTACCACGGCAAAAGCCAGGCGAACGGCCTGTGTTTTGCCGTAAGCGAAGGAGTGCCTCTTCCTCCGTCGCTTCAAAACATATTTAAAGAGATTTCAACAGATTGCTCTTTACCCTTCGAAGCCTTGGCGAAGAAGGGCGGTAGTTTAGAGGACTGGGCCAAGCAAGGTGTGCTTCTTCTCAACGCGACATTGACCGTCTCTGCGCACAATGCCGGCTCGCATCAGGGGAAGGGGTGGGAAGAATTTACCGATGCAGTCATCCGAAAACTTTCCGACGAACGGGAGAATCTCGTTTTCATTCTCTGGGGCAACTATGCCAAAGCAAAAGGCGCGCATATAGACCGCACCAAGCATCTCGCAATTGAATCCGCGCACCCGTCGCCATTCTCTGCCTTTAGTGGCTTTTTCGGCTCAAAACCTTTCAGCAAAACGAATGAATATCTCAAAACACACAACAAGAAACCGATTGATTGGCTGTAGGTCAAAGAGCCTTATTGTTATACAGTGAACATGGTGCAACTTCGCGTCACATCTTTTTGGAGGATGTAATGGCTACATCAAACGTAAGACGTGCCGGCAATGGCATGAAAGTGGTGTTGCAGTGGGATAATGGTTCGCAGTTCTGGACGGAACAAACAGACAATTCTGGAATGAAACAGATTGTCTTTGTTTCAAACGGCACGCGTCTATGCCTCGACGAAGGGTTCTTTCATCTAATCAATCCCAAGAACCTGGAGGCATTACAGGGGAGAAATTTGCGCGCAATAGCAAGGAAGGAGGGCTTGTATCTCCCATCTATATGCAAAGAGCTTGGGTGGAAGAGTTGTCCAAGGTGGTTACGTGCCACTGTCGTGTCCATTGGTGAGCCTGTATCCAAGAAAGTTCCCAGACGGTACTTTGAGTTAGGCGGAGACAAGCTACCATGTTAACCCGACTGCGCCCTCCGATAAAACGGTCGGCGCTTTCGTTATGTGAAAAGAGTTTAAATTCGCAACAGCGAATGGAACTGCTCTTTGTTCAAATGCGGGCCGATGATGGCTCAGTTCAAGCCTTCGGTTCGGAGCAGGTCTTTCGCCACTCGCTCAACGTCTTTCGCTTTCACTTTGTCTATTCCTTTAATTATCTCTTCCAAGGTGCGGATTTTGCCTAAGCTGATGAGCGAGGTGGCGGCGTGGGCGGCGACGGCGTCGCTTGTTTCAAGTGCGAGCGTCAGCGTGCCCTTGATGTGCGCCTTTGCCTTTTTAAGCTCTGCATCCTTAACTTTCTCATTCTTTATTTTGCGGAACTCGGCGAGGATCGTTGAAACAGCCTTTTGGAGCTTCCCGTGTTCCACTCCTGCCTGCACTGCGAAGTAGCCGGTGTCGGGATATTTTTCCACCATCGCATGGACGGAATAGGCGAGACCCCGCTTCTCGCGCACTTCCAAAAACAATCGGCTGGACATGCCCCCGCCCAGTATTGTTGAGAGAACCTCCAAAACGTATTCATCTTTGTGCGCATACGGATACGAGGGCACGCCAATCATCAACTGCGTCTGGTCGGTTTTCTTTTCCTTGATTGCCACGCGCGGGCTGATTTGCATGGATTCAAACGGAACAAACTTCGGCCCCGGAGATTTTTTGATTCGCCCGAACGACTTTTTAACCGCACCGAGCACTTTCTGCTCTGCTATCGCGCCCGCCACGCACACCACCGTATTTTCCGGCGTGTAATGATGCTTCAGGTAGCTTGCAAAATCCTTCCGCATAAACGTGCGGATATTTTCCTTGGGGCCCAGGATTGTTCGGCCCAAAGGATGCTCGCCTCCGAAAATCAATTCATCAAATACATTATCAATTGTGCGCATCGGCATGTCTTCATACATATCTATCTCTTGAATGATTGCTCCGCGTTCTTTTGCTATTTCCTTGCCGGGCAGGGTGGAGTTGAGGAATATGTCGCTGATGACATCCAACGCCGTGTCCAAGTAGCGACTGCCCACCTTTGCATAATATGCAGTCCTGTCTTTTGCCGTAAAAGCGTTGTAGACGCTTCCTATCGCATCCAACTCTTCGCTTATCAATCTCGCGCTCGGGCGCTTCTTCGTCCCCTTGAAAAACATGTGCTCCAAGAAATGCGCGAGCCCGTTCTCTTTCTTATCTTCATAGCGCGAGCCCGTGCCTGCCATCACAACGACGGTCGCCGTCTTGGCACCCGCCATCGGCACGAGGACGACCCGCAGGCCGTTTTGCAATGTGTGGATGTTGTATTTCACCCCGTTAGAAGCCATAAGCTTTGAGTAATGATTTATAAGATAGATTTTGTAAGATATTTCCCGAAGCTTCTAACGGGGCGAGTTGTCGGCCAATACTATCGTCTTATAGCAATTGAGGCAATTTATTCTCCAGAGTGACCATTAGTGTACATATGTACACTAATGGTCACTCTGGCGGAACGTAAGAATGTTGCAGTTGATTTTTACGTATCTTAGACAGTGTTAATTTCCATGGGGTATAATCATCTTTTATGGATATCAGCGAGATTCGCACCAAATATCTGGAATTCTTTGAAAAGCGCGGGCACATTCCCATTCCTTCGGCGCCGATAATTCCCGAGAACGACCCGACGACGCTTTTCACGGGAAGCGGAATGCAACCGCTTATTCCATATCTCTTGGGCAAGAAACACGCCATGGGAGACCGGCTCGTGAATTCGCAGACATGCTTCCGTGCGATGGATATAGACGAGGTGGGGGACAACCGCCACACAACCTTTTTTGAAATGCTCGGTAATTGGTCGCTTGGAGACTATTTTAAGCGCGAGCAATTGCCGTGGCTTTTTGAATTCCTGACTAAAGAAATCGGGATTCCCAAAGAGCGTTTATGGGTGACTTGTTTTGAGGGCGATGAAAAACTCAATCTCCCGCGCGACAATGAATCAGCGGAAATTTGGAAAGAGCTTGGCATACCGCAAGAGCGGATTCGTTTCTACGGCTCCAAGAAGAATTGGTGGAGTCGGGCTGGCGAGCCCGAAAATATGCCGGAGGGCGAGCCGGGAGGGCCGGATTCGGAAGTATTTTATGATTTCGGAACTCCGCATGACGCGAAATTCGGAGCGGAATGCCACCCGAACTGCGAGTGCGGGCGGTTCTTGGAAATCGGGAACTCCGTTTTCATGCAGTACATCTCGGCCCAAGGCCGATCCGCCTCGGGCGGAAAGCAGACGGTTTTTAATCTTCTCCCCAAACAAAACGTGGATTTCGGCGGGGGATTGGAGAGGATAGCGGCGGCAAAGAATGACAATCCGGATATCTTTCGGACGGACGTTTTTGAGGAAACAATATCTCTTTTGGAGCATTATTCCGACGGAAAATCGTATGACGACAGCAGATACACAAGAAGCTTCCGCATCATTGCCGACCATATCCGTGCGGCGGCATTTATGATTGCGGACGGCGTGAGGCCTTCCAACACCGACCGCGGGTACATCTTGCGCCGGCTCATCCGCCGCGCTTCCCAGCACGCGATAGCTCTCGGGTGCGCGCAGGGACAGGAGAAAGAGAACGAGCTCGTGCGATGCGCCATTATCGTGATTGAAAAATATAAGGGGTGGTACACGAAACTGGACGGAGAGGAAGTCTACGAAACCATCTCGCGCGAAATCTGGCAGGAAGAAAAACAATTTGCTCACACATTGGAACAGGGAACCAAGGAATTTGAGAAAATGACGACCGATAATATTTCAGGCGAGCAGGCTTTTATGCTTTTCACCACGTACGGATTCCCGATTGAAATGACTCTGGAGATGGCAGAGGCGAAAGGTAAATCTGTTGACGAGAACGGGTTCAGGGCACTCATGGAGAAACATAAGGATATGTCGCGCGCGGGCTCGGAGCGGAAATTCAAGGGAGGGCTTGCCGACACTTCCGAGGCCACCACGCGCCTCCACACCGCTCACCACCTATTATTGAAAGCACTGCAAATCGTACTCGGCCCGCAAGTAAAACAGCGGGGGAGCAACATAACAAGCGAACGCCTGCGCATAGACTTTTCGCATGGAGAAAAAATGAGGCCCGAAGAAATCAAAGAGGTTGAAAGAATAGTGAACGAAAAAATCCAAGAAGCGTTGCCCGTTATATGTTCGGCGATTCCGAAAAGCGAAGCGGAGAAACTGGGGGCACAGCAAGAATTCGGCGCCAAATATCCCGACATGGTTTCCGTTTATTCCGTCGGACCGAAAGGCGCGACAAAAGAAAACCCGCAATTTGAGAAAGCATTTTCCATAGAATTCTGCGGCGGGCCTCATGTGGAAAATACCAAAGAGCTCGGTAGTACGTTCAAAATCCTCAAAGAAGAAGCTGTTGCCTCCGGCATAAGGCGCATCAAGGCAGTACTCATGTGAATTATCCTCTACTGACTAAAAACTACTGACTACTAACTATTTGAGTTGTTATACTATTAACTAATGCTCGGCCTATCCTCTTTACATAAGAAAGAAAATATAGTTTCTGTTGCTGATATTGGAAGCGGGCATGTAGGCTACGCGCTTGTAGAGGTTCGGAAAGGGCAAATTCCAGTGATACTTGCATCGGCGCGAGCGGTATTGCCCCTTGAGAAGCGCACGCCCGCGCAGGTAAAATCCGGAATTCTTTCTTTGCTTGATGATATCTGCAAAAAAGCCTCGGAGGAGTATGTGCAAATACATGCTCGGCAAAGCCTACCCCTTGTCTCTGCGTCTTATGTCATATTGCAGGCACCATGGTCTGAATCAGAAATTGCGCATGCCGAGACTGTCTTCAAAAAAGACACGCACATCACTGATGAAATTATAGCAGGCCTTGCACAGGAGGCGCTTAAAACCGATGAGAAGCTGGACCACAATAACTTATTTGAAGCGGGCGTCGTGCGCGTGAGCTTAAACGGATATCCGACGAAAAAACCGGCAGGCAAAGAAGCTCATGCCGTTGCAGTCTCCGCATTAATTTCGCAGTGCGAGCCAAAATTGCTTGCTAACATTAAAGAAAAACTGCAACGCGTTTTTCCTTCCGCCAAGCCCAGCGCGTATTCGCGCGTGCGAGTCCTTTTGTCGGCATTGCGCGAAATGCGTCCCCAATCTTCAGACAGCATGATAATTGATATGGAAAATGAAGCCACAAACTGCATCGTGATGCGCGACGGGTTAATATCAGAACATTTTCTTGTGCCCGAAGGCACCCAGACAATCTTAAAAAGAATTTCGGAAGGAATGCCGGAGGAGACGCTATCGCTTATGCGCATGGTATCTCGCGGTACATGCAGTACTCCGGCATGCGACAAATTAAACTCCTCGCTAGCATTGGCAGAACCGGAAATCGTGCGCATATTTGGAGATGCGCTTGGCCACCTCGTAAGCAAGCACAGGCTTCCAAACGAGCTTTTGCTGATTTCCGACCCGGCTTTGTCGGATTGGCTCTCTACTATTTTTTCGCGCATCGATTTTAGCCAGTTCACGGTAACGACAAGAGAATTCGCACCGTCAGTTATTACTTCCGAGAACTTGCGCGCATCTGTAGCAAGCGCAGGAGGGGCTATAGACACCGGCCTTATGCTCGCCGTGAGCTTTGTCAACACGGAAGAGCGAAATTGACGTTGCCAGCCGATTTCACATGATATAATTTCATCCGTAGAGAGTTCTATAAATTTCATATGGCAGACGATTATTTCAAAGATATATTGCCGAAATCAGGCTCATCCAGGAACACAGTCTCCGCGGGTGCTCCGCAACAGCCTTCTTTCTCAAGCGCAGAGCGCTCCATAAGAAACATAACGGTTTCTCCCAGGCATAAACAGCGCGTGGGTTCTAGCGATATGCGCGAAATGAGGGAACCGCCATCAACTCCCAGCTTTGCTTCCTCCGGGCCTTCAAAACCCCTGGGAAAGAGGGTGTGGATTTGGATAATCGCAGCCGTTTCTGTGCTCGTGCTTATCATAATTGCAATATTCTTCTTCCGTTCCACTACCGTCACCGTGACGCCTCGCTCTCACGCCGTTGTCTTTGACAGCACATCAAATTTTGTCGCATACCCAATCGCAGAAGCGGCTACAGGCACTCTCGCATATAGCGTCTCTGCCAGCGATTTGGAAGATTCGGCTGTTGTTAAATCTGAAGGCAAAGAACATGCGGAAGAAAAGGCCACAGGTACTATAGAGGTGTTTAACGAGTACGGAACTGGAAGCATTCGCCTCATTAAGAATACTCGTTTTGTAACAGAAAGCGGTCTTGTGTTTCGAGTTCCGGCCACAGTAGTAGTCCCGGGAAAGAAAGGCACAAAGCCCGGCTCCGTGGCAATTACGGTGTTTGCCGATCAGGCGGGCGTAGAATACAACGTCGGCCCTTCGCGGTTTACGCTTCCCGGCCTAAAGAGCAGTCCGGATATGTATGCAAAAGTTTATGGGCGTTCATCTGCCGCAATGTCGGGCGGATTCGTGGGGGATAGGCCTGCCATTGCGCCCGCGACTCTTGAATCGGCGCGCGCGGAAATCCGGGGCAGGCTAGAAAGCAAAGCGCGGGATACAGCTGACTCGCTCGCGAATGATACAAGCGTTGTCTTTCCTGGTCTCGTGAAGATTACTTATGAATCTTTGCCTATCACGAGCGAGGCAGGGGGCGATGTTAGACTGCACGAAAAAGCGCACGTTGAAGTTCCAGTTTTCACGGCAGAATCTCTTGCACAGGTTGTGGCTCTCGCAGCCGGGGCGAATGTGGGGAATGAAAAAATATCCCTATCGGGAATGGATAAGGCAAAAGCAGTTGCAAAGGGCGCTTCTGTATTAGGTAAAGACACCCTCGCATTTGCTTTAAATGGAGGAGCAGTAATTGTTTGGAATGTTGATTCCGGGGCCTTAGCCCAAGCTCTTGCGGGCCGGGACAATTCCGCATTTCAGGGAATAGTAAATGGTTTCCCTGGAATACAAGAAGCTCGGGCCAGGATAGAACCATTCTGGAAGGGATCGTTCCCCGCATCTCCATCTGACATCAAAATTGAATTAGTGCCTGTAGAAAGCGCCAAATAAGCTTGACGCCGCTGTTCTAAGCTGATATTGTAACTCGCGCAGATATGCCCGCACACACGAATTACCAAAGAATATCCGTTATAGGAATTCTGGAGGTATTGGGTAAATCTGATAGTACGTCAGCGCATTCTTATTTCGTGTGACGGGTATGGCGGAACCAGAGGTTGTAGAGGGAGTAGTCGATGAGGCTCTTCCTAATACGCTTTTTCGCGTGAAGCTTGGAACCGGAGAGGTCGTTCTAGCGTACCTAGCCGGAAAAATGCGTCTGCATAGAATCAAGGTTTTGGTCGGCGACAAAGTCTCTGTCCGGCTCGATCCTTACGGGGGGCGCGCACGCATTACGCGAAGAACTTAGAAAATCTTATGCGCCGTGCGAATTAGATTTTCTTAGCCCGCCCAAATTTTGTCGTGGGGAATTCAAAACTCTGTTCAAAATCATTGATAACCATTCGTATAAATGTTATAAACGCATCTGAGCAAAAATTTAGGCGGGCATAGATTTTTCTAACTCGCTGCGCTCGTAACAAAAATCTATGAAGGTCAAAGCGTCAGTCAAGAAAATTTGCATGCATTGCAAGCACGTAAAGCGCCACGGGCGCCTTCGCGTCATATGCACAAATCCGCGCCATAAACAAAGACAGGGATAATTTATGCTAAGAATTTCAGGAATCACAGTGCCAGACAGCAAGCGCCTTGAAATAGGCCTAACTGCCATTTACGGCGTTGGCCGTCCGCGCGCGCTCGCTACTTTGAAGGCGCTTGGAATTGATGCCGGGAAAAAGCCGGCGGGACTAACGCCCAAAGAAGAGGCTAGCATACGCGAAGCGATAGAAAAATTTACAGTTGAAGGCGAGCTTCGCCGGCAAATCAGCGGAAATATTCGCCGTCTAAAAGATATTAAATCGTACAGAGGCATGCGTCACTTAAACAAACTTCCTGCGCGCGGCCAGCGAACAAAAACAAATTCCCGCACGACCAGGGGCAACGTGCGCAAGACCATGACATC
>JANLIP010000078.1 GCA_024654165.1 Candidatus Kaiserbacteria bacterium
CCAGAGTTTTCTGCCCGCTATCTTCCCACATACCCGGTTAGTAGAATGTGCCTTTGCGCCAAATGCATAGCGTTTGGCGCGGCGTTATTGGTAAAATTCCGACTGATTTGATTTTGATGCGTTCGTAATATGTTTGCACCATCTGTTTAAGCCTAAGGCACATTTCACTACCGGGCATATATAAGCAGGATTATCGCACTAGGGACTGCTTTTGCAAGGTATTGATTCAAAAGGGAGTTATAATATCGGCATGCGTTCTGAATACAAACACAACGGCATGACATGGGTAGATTTGGAATCGCCCACACGGCAAGAGATTGCGGATATTGTTGAGCAATTTAATGTGCATGCTATTGTCGCGGAAGAACTTCTGCTTCCATCAAGAAAACCGCGCGTGGAAATGTATCCGAAATATATGTTCGTTATTCTGCATTTCCCTGCCCTTCGCCATTCGCACAAAACCATTGAACAAGAAGTTGATTTTGTTGTCGGGCACGACTTTATGATTTCCGTGCATTACGATACCGTTGATCCCCTGCACAAGTTCTCAAAAGTCTTTGAGGTAAGCTCTGTTTTAGATAAAGGCGAGATAGACAACCGCGCCGGATACCTTTTCTTTCTGGTATTGAAGAAATTGTATAAAGCTGTGGAGCACGAGGTTGATTATGTGCGCCAGCATCTGCGCGACATAGAGGGGTACACATTTGCAGGAAAAGAAGTTCGCATGGTGTCGGAAATATCGCAATGCGCGCGCGACCTCTTGAATTTGCGCCAAACGATTGAACCGCATCGCGATATATTGCATACGCTTGAAACTGAAGCCTTTAAATTTTTCGGGGACGATTTTCTGCCCTACATGCGGAGCCTTTCCAATGAATATTACAAGGTGCACAATCATGTTATGCGCAACACCGAGTCCCTGCACGAACTGCGCGAAACGAACAATTCCCTTCTCACAACAAAACAAAACGAAGCAATGCGCATGCTTACCATCATGGCGCTTTTCACGTTCCCTTTGGCCCTCATCGCAGCAATTTTGGGAATGGATGCAAAATACAACCCTATATTAGGACAAGCAAACGATTTTTGGATAATCTTGGGCATCATAATTTCCTTTGCACTTTTTATGTTCTGGTATTTCAAACACAAGAAGTGGTTGTAGGGGCGCTCCGAAGCCCGTGTATTTCTGACGGAAGAATCACTCAAACCGTCAGAAATACACGGGCTTCTCGCTTAAGTTGAGAGAAATTCAAATTGGGATTTTTATGATTTCCTAGTGTAAAATGGTTCTATGCTGACGTGGCTTAAACAGCTTCTTTCTAGGGATAAGCCTGTGTCTGCCGCGTTATATCTCTACAACACCCTGGGCAAATCCAAGCAGGTTTTTACCCTTCCCGACAAGGTTGAGGGAGCCCTCGGTCCGAAAACCGTGCGCATGTACAACTGCGGTCCGACTGTCTACGACGTCCAGCACATCGGCAACCTTTCCATGTTCGTATTTGCAGATGTCTTGCGAAAAGTGCTGGAATACAACGGATTCGCAGTCAAACAAGTAATTAATATAACAGACGTCGGACACTTAACCTCCGACGCTGATTTCGGCGACGACAAAATGGCAAAAGGCCTGAAGCGAGAAGGTAAGGAATTGACTCTGGAAAATATGCGGGAGCTTGGCGAGAGATACACGCAAATCTTTCTGAACGATATCTCTCTCCTCAATATAGACGCGGAACAAATCACCTTTCCGCGCGCGAGCGCATACATTCCTGCGCAAATCGCAATGGTGGCGACGCTGGAAGAAAAAGGTTATGCCTATAGGGCAAAAGACGGCGTGTACTACGATACTTCGCGTTTCCCCTCTTATGGAGCTCTGGGCGAAATAAATCTGGAGAATCAAAAAGAGGGCGCGCGCATTACGGCTGTGTCCGATAAAAGAAATCCGGCTGATTTTATTTTATGGAAGTTGGATCCAAATCTTGGATGGGAAAGTCCGTGGGGCAAAGGCTTCCCCGGCTGGCACATAGAGTGCTCTGCGATGATACGCGCAACATTAGGGAAACAAATAGACATTCACACGGGCGGAATTGAGCACATTGCAGTGCATCACAACAACGAAATCGCACAATCTGAAGTCGTAACGGGCAAGCATCCGCTTTCCAGATTCTGGATACACCGAGCGCATATACAGCTGGAGCATGCCAAAATTGCAAAATCAGAAGGCAACATCGTTTATCTGTCCGAAGTTGTTGCGCGCGGAATTCATCCGCTTGCTCTGCGCTACCTATTTCTCGGCGCGCATTATAGAACTCCGAGCAATTTCTCTTGGGAGGCGCTTCTGGCATCCGAAACCGCATTCCTGCGTTTGAGATTGCTGGCCGATTCCCTGCCAAAGGGCGGTAAAGTTCCTGCAAATTATCGCGTGCGCATGCAGGAGCGATTTAACGATGACGTAGATACAGCGGGCGCCTTGGGAGTCATGTGGGAAATGATCAATGACAAAAAACTTCCACCCGCAGATGTGCGCGCTGGCCTCATTGATGCCGACCGCGTGCTGGGCCTTGGCCTTGATAGAGAAGACGCGAAAGCAAAAGAGGCCTGCCTAAAACGCTTCGGCAAAAGAATGGAGATGGATGAACTGCCGGAGGATATTCGGGCAAAGATTCAGGAGCGCGCTATTGCGCGCGAAAATAAGGATTGGCAAAAGGCCGACCTTGTGCGCAACAACCTGGCAAAGAACGGATACGTCCTGGAGGACGCGGAGACAGGAACCATTGTTTTCAAGAAGTGAAAAGGGGTCACTCCGATTCCAGAACAAAGTTGACCAGTCTTCCTGGGACGTAAACTGTGCGCAAGATTTTCTTGCCCTCCACGCGCGATAAAACCGCCGAAAGCGCTGATTTTTCCACCGATTCTTTCTCCGCACCGGAAGCAACGATGATGCTCGCCCGGACTTTGCCGTTTATTTGGACAACGATTGTTTGTTCATTGTCTTGCAGAAATGCCAGATTATATGCAGGCCAAATCTCCTGATGTATGAATCCTTTGTTCCCCTGCTTGCTCCAAAGTTCCTCGGCGAGGTGCGGGGCAAACGGAGCGATTAATTTAAGGAAGATGCCAAACTGTTCTTTTCCAATTTTCCCAGCCTTTTCAATCGCATTTAAAAGAATCATGAGCGCACTTACGGCGGTGTTGAATTTAAGGGCCGAGATGTCTTCCCCGACCTTCTTTATAGTCTTGTGAATTTGCGAATTCAATTCTGTTACATTCTCGGCAATTACGGCATCCTCTGCGCGGGAAACGCGCTCCAAAAACCTGCGGATACCCACTACCCCGTCAGGATTCCACGGATAGCTGGAAACTTCGTTATAGGGCCCAATAAAGCCTAAATAGAGCCTTACAGTGTCTGCCCCGAACCGCAGAACCGCGTCATCCGGGTCCACCACATTTCCCCTTGATTTGCTCATTTTCTGGCCATCGGGGCCCAAAATCAGACTGCGGTTCATACGCCTCAAATACGGCTCCGAATCCCCTACCAACCCAAGGTCAAACAGCGCCTTGTGCCAAAAACGCGAATATAGAACGTGCATTGTCGTGTGCTCCGCTCCGCCAGAATATAAATCTATCGGCATCCAATTTTTCTGTTTATCCTTTGATGCAAATTCTTTTTTGTTCGTCGGATCTGTATAGCGCAAGAAATACCATGAAGAATCAACGAAGGTGTCAAGCGTGTCCGTCTCGCGTTCTGCACTTTCACCGCATGTTGGACATTTAACATTTACAAATGATTTGACTTTCGCGAGCGGAGATTTCCCGCTTCCCTCCGGGAGATAATCTTTGACATCCGGCAATTTTACCGGCAGGTCTTTGTCGGGCACCGCGACGGGACCGCATTTTCCACAATGGATTATCGGTATCGGCACTCCCCAATATCTTTGGCGCGAGACAATCCAATCACGAAGCTTGTACGTCGTCTTCTTCGTACCCAACAATTCGGTTATCGCCGCTTTCCCTTCCGCGACTGTCATACCGTTAAACTTGCCGGAGTTTATAAGCGCGCCATCGCCGACATATGCATTTTCTAAATCCCTTGCCGATTTTCCCGCAGGTAAAATTACTTGTTTGATAGGTAGGCCGAGTTTCTTTGCAAATTCAAAATCGCGTTCATCATGCGCTGGAACCGCCATGATTGCTCCTGTGCCATAGTGGCCGAGAACATAATCGGCGATGTAAACCGGAATCTTCTCCCCTGTCGCCGGGTTAATCGCATCAACCCCCTCCAGCTTGACGCCCGTTTTC
>JANLIP010000083.1 GCA_024654165.1 Candidatus Kaiserbacteria bacterium
CGTTGAAAAGGTAAGCGCCCTGAGATCATTGGCGGGCCCCGTGATCAGTCTGTATGAGAGGACGAGAGATCTGTTTGGCGAAGAGTGCGATATATTTTATGCAGGGTCCGTGAAACACCCGGAATAAGAGAAACCATTTTGAACGGGTGCTCGCCGCAATCCATCCGCTTTGGAGGCGGGAGCAATGGTGCCGGAGACGGGGTCGAACCCGCACGGGATGGCGGTCACGGGATTTTGAGGGCAATAAACCGTTTTACGGAACTGATGGCTTTCTTATACCTCTTTGGCTAATGTAAGGCTTTTTTTTCTGCGTTTTTTCTGGCCCCCCGGCGCTGGGAACAGGCTTGTGTACTTGTGGTAAAGTTCAAAAAGAAACGCCACCCGTTCGGCATCGGATAAAAAGTTTTTCTTTCCGTAAGAGGCGTCAACTGCCTTGTCGAGCGTCTGGTGCGCGCGGCGCAGGTCAGGCGGCATGGCGACCGGGTCGTAGAGGTCGGCGAGCGACGCTTCCGGGTGCGCGGCGCGCGCGTCGAGCACGGCCTGCGCGGCTTCCTCGATAGCTGTCCGTTGTTTTTCAGTAGGATCGTCCGGCCAGGGGAAGTTGTTGTAGACGATTTGATTTGTGTAACGATAGTCACTCTTAATCCGACCACAGACATACTTTACCCAAGCCATATGCATTTTGCTTGACATACAACCGAAAATAAATAAGCTCGGGCTGGGGATGCATAAATTAGCGTCACCGCATATAATGTCTGGTGGCATAAAGCCCAATGGAATGTAGTCCCTTCCCTCTGATGAGTGGCGGGGTACAAGAATATATTCTGTTTTAGGTTGCCGGATCTCTCCAAAAAGGGTTGGATATTCTGCAAGTGCCTGTGTAGTTTTTCTGTCGCTTTCCTGACGATGGCACTTAACTAGCTCAACTCGTTTTGAAATTTCAGGAAGTGAACGCAATTCCTGCGGGGAAATACCAACAAGCCACAAACACCAACGATTTATTCGATTGATGTATTCTGTTGCACCCACAAACCGTTTGAGCCATTTTTTGGCTTGTGGTTCTCTGCTAAGTAAATCATTTTTTTCTTCATCGGAAAGGAGAAGATTTCCGCCATCATTTGGCATACTACCAAATACAATTTCAGGAACAGGACAAACCGGTACGCGGCGAGAATTAAGCACAATATCCGGTGCGTCTATAAGATATGGGTTAATGTTATTGGTTGCGAGTGCATGGGGTTCTCCATTTATATCAGGATAATCAAATATAATCTTTGTAGCAGAATCATGCAATGCAAATTTAATGATTACGCAATGCACCGCCGCCCTGCCTCGCGCTTCGTTGCTCCAGCGGAATGTTCGGTGTGCAAAATGTATCTTGACTCCGAGCCGCAGCAGTTCCGGCCATAGCACGCCGACCTGTTCGCCTTGCGTGATGGAGTTGGTGGAGACGAAGGCGATTTTCACGCGCTCGCGCGGCGGTTTATGCGCTCCGGGCATTGCTTCAAGAAGAGCAGATATTTTTTCATCTCCCCGTATATACCGTACCGCCTTTAGATACCACGCTGCCACATAATCGAGAACGCCTGCGCCTTTCACGCCAGCGAATACAAGCTCCATGTCTGCTTTCTGTTCGGCATTCTGATGTTGCTTGCCCACGAAGGGCGGATTGCCGAGGATATAATCAACATGCTCATCTGATATCACATCGTTCCAGTCCATCCGAAGGGCATTGCCGCAATGGATAGAAGCCGAGTTGATAAGCGGCAGGCGGCGGAAGTACTGGCCGAATTCCTCGGAGACCTTCATGTTCATCTGATGGTCCGTGAGCCAGAGCGCCACCTGGGCGATCTGTGCCGGAAACTCCTCAATCTCAATCCCGTAGAACTGGTTTACATTCACCTGCACGAGCTGGAAGATATTAAGATGCCTCTGCCCCGTTGCGCGCGCGGCGCGCAGCACCTCAAGTTCAAGCAACCGAAGTTCCCGGTATGCGATAACAAGGAAGTTCCCGCACCCGCAGGCGGGGTCAAAGAACTTCAACCCGGCAATTTTTTTTAGCAGATCGAAAAGTTTGTTGCCGTTGCGTTTTGCGGCGTGGTACTCGGCCCAGAGGCCGTCGAGAAAAAGAGGCTTGATCATTTTAAGGATGTTTTCTTCACTCGTGTAATGCGCGCCGAGGTTGCGGCGGCGCGCCGAGCCGTCCTCGTCCATGACGCACTGGAAGAGCGCCCCGAAGATAGCAGGGGATATGCGGCCCCAGTCAAGCGCGCAGCAGTCGAGAAGCAAATTACGCATTGCGCCGTCGCATGCAGGTATGGACAGCGTTTCTTCGAAAAGCCGGCCGTTCACATACGGGAAAGCGGAGAACGCTTCATCAAGGCTTTTTTGACGGCGGTTTTCGGCGGTATTGAGAACCTGAAACAGAAGCGACAGCTGCGGCCCGAGATCGGAGCCGTCTTCGCGGGAGTTGTTCTCGATAAAATCACGGAACGAACCGCGCGGCTCAAAAAGCGTGGTGTCCTCGGCGAAGAGACAGAATAACAGGCGCACCAGCATCAATTCAAGGGCGTGTCCCTCGTATCCCGCGGAGCGCAAACGGTCATGGAGTTTTCCCATGCGCTCGGCCGCCTTGATATTTACAGGGTCCTGCGCCGTGATACGCTGCGTGGTATAGCCCGCGATAAATCCGAAAAGCTTTATGTTTTTATAAAGGTCCTTGAGAGGGAATTCCTGCCGGGTGTTTGTGTCGAGGTCATAAAGCCGGATGCGCGCGAAGTCGGAAACGATGACATAGCGGGGGAGATCGCGTTCGGCGATCCCGTCGAAATACTCAAGCGCCTGCTTGTAGGCTGAGTCGAGGTCGCGGCCCA
>JANLIP010000085.1 GCA_024654165.1 Candidatus Kaiserbacteria bacterium
CGGCGTACTTCTATGTCCTCAAGTCGGTTGACGCTTCTGGGAACATACAGTACGGCATTGAGTACTCGTTCAGAACTAACCCATAAATGGCTCGGTTAAAGTCCAAGGAATAGCCTCTCTTGGTGAAAATCAGAGGGGCTTTTTCCTTCGCCCTACGCCGCCAGTAAGAATGTGCGGCCTCGCCCGTCTGGTGTAGGGAGGCATAATCCGCCTCAATTATAAGACTAAACAAATAAACTATATGAATCGCATACAAACAGTGCTTAGTTCAGCTGCGGTCGCAGCTCTTATGGCGGTAACGCCGGTGTTTGCATCTGCAGATACGCTCAACGCGAACGCCTCCAACGGCGTTGTCATTAATGGCAGCGGCATCGTTCATGTTGTCGGAGCGAATGTCACTGCCGTTTCAAGCGGTGTTGTGAACGCCGTGACGACACTTGGAACATCGGTTATCAATTGGATAGTGAATATTTCTGCTTCAACCAAGATAGCCGCAAACGGCTCGGCGCACGCTTCCACGACTGACATCTCGGTCGGCGACAAAGTGAGCTTCACTGGTACATTGTCCGGTCTAGGTTCCTCGGTAACCGTCGCCGCTTCCAATGTGCGCAGTATGATCACGTTCCCTAAATTGAACGGCATCAGCGGTAAGATAACTAGTGTCAATACGGCGAGCAGTTCGTTCTCCCTCAAAGCTGGCGACCGTATTGTTACAGTGCACACTACCGCCTCCACGACAATCTTGATTGACGGCGCAACTTCTACCATCGCGTCTCTGCAAACCGGAGACAAGGTGAAGGTAACCGGAACCGTGAACGCCCGCGGTACCATCATCACGGCCTCAAAAATCACTGTAAAAAGTGAGAGGGAAAATGATGGCTCAAATAAGGGAGAGGATAGGAAAGAGAAAAAAGAAAATAGCAAGAAGGGAGATGACAACCGCGTTTCAGACAACAAGGGGTCTCTCAACTTCAAAAGCATCTTGGCTCGTTTCCACTTTGGAAAAGAGAGCAAGAATGATTAAGACAGCACAAGCAACGTGAATCGCACAAGCGCCCCGTCTACAGGTGCCGATGCCAACCCATCGGCCCCGTGGGGGCGCTTGTGTCTTATTGCGGCGTTAGTTGAACACGTTCTTTTATCAGCTCTAAGCTAGAACCTAGCACCTAGAAGTCCCGACGCTCCGCCTGCTCCGACCAGAGCTTCGGAGGTCGGGATCCCGACCGCTCTTAGCGCGTCGGGGCTAATTAGGTATAACCCGGTTAGTGAAATTTCGGCTTGCGCCATAGGCGCGTTTTCGATGAACGTTCGACACTGACAGTAATTTTTGTTGATCTGTGAGGGGCTGTCTATTTTATTCAAAAAACTAGCCGAAATAATACTACCGGGTATAATGCCTCCGATATGGCAACAATCCCCGAACAGAGAAATCAAAAAGGACGCAAGCCAAAAGGCTCAACAGGGGCTCCTAAGGGCCCCAGCATTTGGGTACAGCTTCTGACAGCAATGGTGGTTTTCCTTTTGCTTTCCGCACTTTACTCCTCCATCAAGCAATACGTGAGCACGACGCCGGATGTGGTTTCTCTCTCGCAAATTGCCGCTGATATCGGAGAGGGGAAGATTGCATCTGTGGCGATTGAGGGTAACACCATAAAGGCGACATACGCGGATAAGACCGAGAAAACTTCCCGCAAAGAGACGGAGACGTCTTTCACGCAGACACTCGCGAATTACAACGTTCCTAAAGAAAGGATTGATGCAATCAAAATAGACATAAAGGACGAAGGGGGAGTGCGATACTGGTTCCTTACGCTTGCACCACTTCTGATACCTGTGCTTCTTCTGTTTGGAATTATCTGGTACTTGTCGCGACAGGTGAAATCAGGCGGAATGCAAGCGCTCACGTTCGGCAAATCAATGGCGCGTCTTGTTTCTCCGGAAGACGAAGGGCAGAAAGTAACGTTTGCCGACGTCGCGGGCGCAAAGGAGGCGAAATCGGAACTATTGGAAATCGTGGATTTCTTGAAGAACCCGAAAAAGTTTCTGGAAATAGGCGCACGGATTCCAAAGGGAGTTTTATTGATGGGAGCCGCGGGCACAGGAAAGACTCTGCTTGCCCGCGCAGTCGCAGGAGAGGCGGGCGTTCCGTTCTTCTCCATCTCCGGCTCGGAATTTGTTGAAATGTTCGTCGGCGTAGGCGCTTCGCGCGTGCGGGATACTTTTCAGATAGCGAAAAAGGCCGCGCCGTCAATTTTGTTTGTGGATGAAATTGACGCCATCGGCCGCGTGCGCGGCTCGGGCGTGGGCGGAGGCAACGACGAGCGCGAGCAAACGCTCAACCAAATCCTCGTAGAGATGGACGGTTTTGAAGTGAATGAAAAAGTCATTGTTATGGCGGCGACGAACCGCCCCGATGTTCTTGACCCCGCGCTTGTGCGACCGGGCCGTTTTGACAGGCGCGTCACGATTGATTTGCCTGATAGAAAAGACCGCGAGGATATTTTGAAAGTGCATGCCCGCAAAAAGCCTCTTGGGCCTGATGTGAAATTGAGCGTTATTGCCGAGCGTACGCCGGGGTTCTCGGGTGCCGATCTGGCCAACCTTATGAACGAAGCGGCGATTCTTGCCGCGCGCGAAGAGCGCAAGGAAATTACGCAATACGACCTAATCCGCTCCATTGAAAAAGTGATGCTCGGGCCCGAGCGCCGAAGCCACGTTTTGAACAAGAAAGAAAAAGAGATTACCGCGTATCACGAGGCGGGGCACGCGATTGTCGCCTCCGTATTGCCGTATGCCGACCCCGTGCACAAAATCTCAATAATTAGCCGAGGACGCGCCGCCGGATACACGCTGAAGCTCCCATTGGACGAGCGCCGGATGCAATCGCGCAAAGAATTTCTGGACGACATCGCCGTATCTTTGGGCGGGTACATCGCCGAGAAAATGATTTTCCACGACATAACCACAGGCGCTTCAAATGATTTGCAGGTGCTGACCGCGCTCGCGCGCGACATGGTTACGCGCTACGGCATGTCCGACAAAATGGGACCGATGGCGTTTGACCCGGCCCTCGGGCGCACGCTTTTCGGCGGGGGAGTAGAAGGCGGAGAGCAATCCGAGGAAGTCTCGGCGATGATTGATGCGGAGGTTAAGGGCATAATTCTCGGCGCGCTCAAGAAAGCCGAAGCGGTTATGAAAAAGCACCGCGGTGCATTGGACGCGATTGCACAAAAATTGATAGAAGTTGAAACGATAGAGCGCGATGACTTTGAAAAGATTCTGATTGCGCACGGCATTACGCCAAAGAAGAAACAAGATATAGAACATCAGCCCATCGTCTGACAACAGGCGGAACAAAAGCGGAAGGACGCGGAAAAATTGCGTGCGAATGCTATGTACCAAACCTATGCGGCCGCATAGGTTTGGTACATA
>JANLIP010000094.1 GCA_024654165.1 Candidatus Kaiserbacteria bacterium
GTCAATCTGACCGATTGGAAAGTTTCCGAGGGAGGATCAAATCACGGGATAACCGCTTCTCAAGGCGGAGAAAGTTTCTCGTCGGGCGCTTATGCAATCCTCGCTGATAATCCGACAAAATTTCTTGAGGACTGGCCCGCTTATTCGGGGCTTCTTTTTGATACCGCTTTTACAAGCGGACTCTCAAATACCGGCGAGACGATAGCTGTCGGTACTTTAAATAACGGCACATTCGCACCGGCCGACACCGTCTCGTATCAAAGTTCTTGGGGTTCTGCGGGGGATGGCAATACCCTGCAAAGAGCCAGTGTTTCCGGAACAGGCATGACTCCCGGAGCGCCATCGCCGGGCACCGGTTCACTCGTATCGTCTTCTTCCGGCGGATCGAACACAGGTTCGGGTTCCGATTCTGGAACGTCAACAACTACTACTACAACGACAACCACAACATCAGCAAATACCCCCGCGCCGACCTCTTCCTATGTCGCTCCGCCGGAACCGCAAATCTTTGCGGACGCGGGAGATAACCGGACAGTCATTGTCGCCGCGGATACGGAGTTTTTCGGGCGCGCGTATAACCGGAAGAAAGAAACTTTAACTACACCCGTTCGGTTTCTGTGGAATTTCGGCGACGGCAGAACTGCCGAGGGGCAGAATGTTCTGCATCATTTTGAATACCCCGGAAGATATGCAGTGGTTCTCAACATTGCGGAAAATCGGGATGCCGCGTCGGACAAAATAATTGTCACCGCGGAACCCGCCAAGCTCGCATTCACCGCTCTTTCGGACGGGAGCGTCACCATAGGGAATACGGCAGGACGCGATTTGGACTTGTCCGGCTGGATTGTGCGTTCTTTCGTGCGCTCATTTATATTGCCCAAGGATTCAATTATTCTTGCGGGCGAGTCTTTGCGCATAGGAGATAAAACGCTCGGATTCAGAAGCTCGCCCGATACGGAATTAGATTATCCAAACGGCGTGTTGGCGCTTCAGGCGGGGACCGCAAGCGGAGATTCAGATTCGCAAGCATCAGACATGCCCGCCGCTGCGCCCGCTTCCGCAAGTTCGTCACCGCCTCCCAAGGCACCCGCGGCTCCGCTTGCCGTTTCTAATCCGGTAGCGGGTCAAGCGGAAGACGCATCTCCGCCTGAAACCGACAACACCGTCGGCGGTATTGAGGATTCACAAGCAAGCTTATCGCAAATCGCGGCGGCGAGCGCGGGTGTTTCGGATAGAGGCGGCTCGTATCTTTGGTGGTTCGGAGCTTTCGGGCTGGCGGTGGTCGGCGGGGGCGCTTTGGTGGCGGCACGGCATGCCAGAAAGCGAGAATGGGATATCGTTGAGGAAGGGTAAGGCGCTCGCCATACAGCACTCTTTTGCCGTCGCTGTCTCTGCGTGCTCGCAGAGCGCTGCCTCTCGGCCCGTCGGCCTGCGAGACACGGCAAAAGAGTGCTGTATGGGCTCGCTTAGATTGGTTAGGCCGTGTCTCTCAAGCACTATCTTTCTATAACTTGGGCCATCATTACAATTAGTGTAATGTGTTGCATATGGGGGATAAAAAGACAGTTATCGTTACTGGCGGAGCGGGCCTGATAGGGCCGTCTCTCATTGAACTTCTGTTGCCGAAGTATCGCGTCATTTCATTGGATAATTATTTCATCGGCTCCGAGAAGAATCACATAGATGGCGCGGAGTACATCAAAGGGCACACCAAAGATATTGAATCTCTTTTGGGAGGCGAGACGCCCGCAATCATTTTCCACCTCGGAGAATATTCGCGAGTAGAACAAAGTTTTAACGACCTTGAGTTGGTTTGGGAATCAAATGTAGCGGGGACTTTCCGCGTGCTTCAATATTGGAAGAAGCGCAAGTGCAAGATTGTTTACGCCGGCTCCAGTACGAAATTTTCTGACGGCGGATTAGGCCGGGATCAAAGCCCCTACGCGTGGATGAAAGCGAGCAATACAGAGCTTGTGAAGAATTACGGCGAGTGGTTTGGATTGCCTTTTGCGATAACTTATTTTTATAACGGCTACGGCCCGCGGGAGCTCGCCGATGGCCCGTATGCAAGCGTTTTGGGCCGGTTCAAAAAGCAGTACGCTTCCGGCAAGCCGATTACGGTTGTGGCACCGGGGCACCAGCGCAGAAATTTCACTCATGTGGATGATTTGGCCCGCGGGCTATCAATGGTGGGCGAGCGGGGGCAAGGCGATGAATATGGTATTGGAAGCCCCGAATCATTTACGATGCTTGAAATTGCAGAAATGTTCGGAGGAGAGATTGAGATGCTGCCGGAGCGCAAAGGAAACAGGTTGGAATCAGTGGTGGACACATCTCGCGTAGAAAAAGAATTCGGATGGAAGCCACAACACACCGTGCGCGAGTACATTGAATCACTGAAAACGCAAAAAAGGAAATGAACCCCGTTAGAAGTCTTTGGCAGAAAAATTTATATTAAATTTTTCTGCGAGGCCTACCGAGACCAAAAAGTAAGTGGAACATAATCTACAAGACGAACATATGAATAAACAGCGACAGACTTCTAACGGGGTAAAAAGAATCCTTATCTTCTCGCTCGCGTATCATCCTTACGTCGGCGGGGCGGAGATTGCGATAAAAGAAATTACCGACCGTCTGCTCGCGAGCGAATATGAGTTTGACATGATTACTCTGCGCTTTGACAAGCGTTTGCCAGCACTTGAAAGGATGGGAAATGTGAACGTGCATCGTATCGGATTCACAGCAAATAATGTGAAAGTATCCGATCGCCGGATACCTCTTCGGTGCCGAGTTTCAAAAATTCTTTTCCCAATAACTGCATTTTTTAAAGCACGCTCGCTTCATCAAAGACATCCGTACAGCATTATCTGGGCGATGATGGCGAACCAGGCAGGATTTGGCGCGCTTCTGTTTAAATATGCGCATCCGAGAATTCCGTACTTCCTGGAACTGCAAGATGGAAACTCATTGGAGCAAGTTAAATCGCGACAGCCATTTTTGCGCTTAATATGGGGGTTTTATAGGCGCATCTATCTGAAAGCGGACATCATAAAAGCAATCTCTAATTTTATTGCAGATTTGGCGCGCGAAATAGGTTTCAAGGGCCCTGTAGAGATTATTCCAAATGCCGTGGACGCTGCGAAATTCTCTGCCCGCGTTTCGATAGAGGAACAGGTAGAACTGAAAGCGCGATTCGGAAAGAAAATGGACGATGTATTTTTATTTACCGCATCGCGCCTTGTGCTTTCTCGCGGTATTGAAGATATAATCCGCGCGCTTAAATATTTGCCTGCAAATGTGAAGCTTCTAATCGCAGGAATCGGGGAAGATCAGGAAAATCTGGAGAAAATCGCGCATGATTCCGGCGTTGCGAAACGCGTATTGTTCGTCGGCCACGTGAGCCATGAACGGCTCCCAGTCTATTATCAAATTTCCGACATATTCGTCAGGCCCTCAATCATTGAGGGCTTCGGGAGTTCTTTCGTTGAGGCTTTCGCCGCGGGCATTCCCGTAATCGCGACGCCAGTCGGAGGAATTCCGGATTTTCTATTTGACCCCGAGCGAAATCCGCACAGCCCTGCAACCGGATTGTTTTGCGAGGTAAGGAATCCGGAATCCATTGCGCGCGCAGTTTTGCGCTACATGCGTGAGCCGGCGCTTGTCGCTGAAGTGGTGCAGAATGCAAAAGCGCTTGCAGAGAAGAAATATGATTGGGATATAATTGCGCGCGATATGGATGAGAAAGTATTCAACCCCTTGATGAATGTATGAAGATTTTGATTGTCACAGGAATTTTTGAGCCGGAAAGCGGAGGCCCAGCCACCTATGCCCCCAAAATTGCGGAGAAATTAATCGGTGCGGGCCACCAAGTCTCCGTGATTACTTACTCGGTAAAATCACAGTATGATTTTGATTCGCAATATAAATTCAAATTGAAACGCATCAAACGCGGTAACAAACTATTTAATCGTGTAAGGATGTTTACCGCAGTTTTCACAGAATCAGATGGAGCGGATGTAGTGTATATGCTTGATTGGTTTGCGGCAGGGCTGCCTGGAGCGATTGCATCACGCATGCGCGGGGTTCCTTATGTGGTACGCGTGGGCGGAGATTATTTGTGGGAACAGAAATATCTTGAATCTGATGCGGTACCGGTTTCCTTGTTGGACTTCTACAAACATGGTCTGTACTCAAAAATGTCGTACAGGCCGTTTTTCTGGCTTATTCGCTGGGTGCTTACGGAGGCGAGCAAAGTAATCTTTAATTCTGACAAGCAGAGAGAGCTATATGAAGAGTACTATGGGCTCTCTAACGCGGCGACCGTTTACAACCCAGTGCCTCGCATGGAAACTCAAGATGTATCGCGGGGAAAGGCAACGCATGAATTCGTGTACTGCGGGCGCTTCATTGTCATGAAAAACTTAACGGCCTTGATTCGGGCATTCGCTCAAGCAAGAATCCCCAACGATTACAAACTCTCGTTGATAGGAGACGGCCCTCGCAAGGCCGAATTGGCGCGCCTTGTAGAGACACTGGGTTTGCAGGAGCGCGTTAAAATTCAACAAAGCATGAGATTGCCCGATCTTTTTCAGCGTATTAAAGATTGCAGGGCATTCATATTGCCGAGCTGGACAGATATTTCTCCGAATCAAGTATACGAAGCGATGGCCATCGGTCTTCCCGCTGTCGTTACGCAGGAAAATTATTTAAGCATCCGCAACCAGTTGCCCGAAATGATTGACCCGAATTCTATTGATGATATTTCCGCCAAGCTGGAAATGCTCGCGGATGATGCGAAATACCGCGTCTTTGCGGAAGCATTTAGGGCGATATCGTTTAAAAATACATGGGACGACGTTGCGCGCGAACATCTTAAAATATTCAACGAAGTGATTCAAGAAAAATCATGAAAGTACTTCAAATAGGTTCGGACAGGTCAATCTTTGATTCGGACGGTGCTTCCGCATTGCGCATGCGCGCGTATGGAAAACGTTTCGGCGAACTTGAGATGATTATTTTCTCCCTTCGCGTACATCAGATGAGGGAGGCGCGCTTGAGCGAACATGCGTGTGCGCAGGCGACCGATTCATACTTTCGGTTTTTGTACGTGTGGGATGCAGTATTGCTCGCTCTCAAACTGCCGAAGCCTGATGTTGTTTCCGTGCAAGACCCATTTGAGGCTGGAATTACGGGCTGGATTGTCGCGCGGTGCAGGCGGATTCCGCTTCATGTGCAGGTGCACACGGATTTTCTCTCTCCGGAATATGTGCAACATTCTTTTTTGAACTGGATTCGCGTACTTATCGCTGGATTTGTTTTGCGCCGTGCATCGCGAATTCGCGTCGTGTCCGAACGAATCAAAACCTCTCTTGAAAAGAAATATAATTTGCGCGTGCCTGTGGCGGTTCTGCCGATTTTTGTTGATGTTGAGCTTTTCAGAAATGCAAAGGCAGAAGAAAATTTGGCTAAACGTTTTACAGAATTTAAGAATAAGCTTTTAGTCGTGTCGCGCCTTGAGCCAGAGAAGAATACGGCGCTCGCGGTTCGCGCATTTGCTAAATCCGCGCCGAAGGATTCTTGCCTAATTATCGTTGGAGAAGGAAGAGAGAGGGCGCGCCTAGTGCGCTTAGCGCAAGAGAGAGGAGTGTCAAACAGAGTATTTTTTGAAGGCGCGCAAGCACCGATAAAATATTACAAACTAGCGAATTTAGTCCTTGCGCCGTCGCTCTATGAGGGGTACGGAATGGTCATCGTGGAAGCTCTCGCCTCCGGCATTCCCGTGCTTTCTACCGATGTGGGAATAGCCCGCGAAGCGGGCGCGGCTATCGCATCAAGAGAAAAGTTCCCGGAAGCGCTAGGGGAATGGTTTAAAAACAGGCCGTCCACAGGCGAATCAGCAGATTTCGTGGCTAGGCCTGCCGCCACAACCGGCGGTCCCCCAGAAGGAGTGTTAAGCAATTACCCGTACAAGAATTTTGAGGAGTACGTTGAGGCATACTGCGACGATATTAAGAATTCAGTCTGACAGTCTCTATTCCAGTCTTTTGCCGCGCCCGTCCGTAGCCTTGGCGGAGGAGGGCAAAAGACTGGAATAAGGAAATAGGAAGGAGGGGGATTGGGGAAAACGGGTCCGGGTAGAATGGCCGGTGGTACAATCTTTTAATGGATCTGCTGAAGACTCCTTCAAGCTCGGCGATGCCGATACATAAATCGCTTTTTAGAAAATGGTGGTTTTGGGTCATTGCCGTGCCCATCATTCTTTTTATCGCACTCGTGATTTATCGCATTCCTGCGGTTCGGGAACAGCAAAGGACGCAGGAGGTGGTAGCGCAGATTCACGCGCAAAAACTGACGATGAACGATGTGAACGGCGAGCATCTTCCGCCCCCGCCTGATCCAGCGCTAGCGGACGCAACGATTGCAGGAGTAGACGCAAACAAAAACGGCATCCGTGATGACGTTGAACTAGCCATTTTCAAGAAGTATCCCGACTCTGCAAAAATCCGTTCTGCGGAATTGCAGTATGCGAAAGCGTTGCAGATGGAACTGACACAGGTGTTTAATTCGGAGACGTTGGTTGCAGCGATACAGGAAGAAGATCGTGCATATTTCTGCATAGGAGATGTGATAAAAGAGGATGGTG
>JANLIP010000113.1 GCA_024654165.1 Candidatus Kaiserbacteria bacterium
GATGGGCATCGGGTAATTGATATCAACGGAGCGCGAGTATATATCGGAGACGGATGGGGACTGGTGCGGGCGTCATCCAATACCCCTACTTTGGTTCTCCGATTTGAGGCGAAAACGCAGTCAGGATTAGAAGACATACAAAAGATTTTCAAGGATAAGCTGGACAGGTTTGTTTCTGTGAGCAAAAAGTGGGATACGTCCGGAATGTGAGATTACCGCGCCGTATATCTACAACACACTCCGAAACATAGGTTGACACACTGACCGAGTGTATATTCGCTTATTCGTACGAATAAGCGAATATACACAGGGCATGGCGGAAACGGGCGGGATGCCGTATGTGCAGACGTATAATTAAAGGGTCGGGGATGGGAATATTTTAGTAGGAATATTTGAATAAGATTATGAGCAATAAGGAGTTGGAGCGGATTATGAAAGCGCTCGCGAATCGCCGGCGTCTATCAATCGTGGCTTTCTTAAAGAAGAGAAAAGAAGCGACAGTCGGGGACATCGCCGAAGAAATCAAATTGTCTTTCCGATCTACATCAAAGCATCTCGGCGTGCTCACGATGGCTGGCATTCTTGAGCGAGAGCAGAGGAGTATCCAAATGTATTACAAGGTTGCGTCCGACATTCCCGCACCCGCTCGCATCATTCTATCCGTGGTCTAATTCGTACGAATGGGCGAATAACGCGTGCCATGGAGTCTTTTACCTCTTGAATCCTTATTCGCACATTCGTACGAATAAGCGAATAAGCCTGGCAGCGAATTGGCAGCGAATCAGTGTAGTGTTGCGGTGTTGAGTATGGCGCTGCCTGAAGATGCTGTCTGCAGACGGCAGATGACTTATGCAAGAAAACTAAATATTCACCCAGCTTTGTCCAGGGTCTTTACCTGCGGGATTTTATGTTAGGATATGCGACATGGCGCTGGAAAAGACTTTGCGGTGGATTGTGCTTGGGGGTATTTTTGCGCTTCCTTTTATTGTTTTCATAGTTGCGAATGATATGTTCTTTCCGTTTATCACGGGGAAGAATTTCGCATTCAGGATAATTGTTGAAATTATCACCGGCGCATGGCTCGCGCTTGCTTTCTACAAGCCGGAATACAGGCCCAAGAAATCATGGCTTCTTTACGCCTTTGCAATTTTTGCCCTCATAATCGTCGCCGCTGACCTAAACGGCGTCAATCCGTTCAAAAGTTTTTGGAGCAATTTTGAGCGCATGGACGGCTGGATAACGTTGGTACACCTCTTTGCTTACTTCGTGGTCGCAAGCTCCGTGCTTTCCACGCAAAAGCTTTGGCGCAGATTCTGGCTCACGTCGCTCGGCGCCTCGGTGCTCGCCGGCGTTTACGGCCTCTTACAGCTCGTCGGTATTTCGGCCATTGGCCAGGGAGGAGCCGGCGGACTTAACGCGCGATTGGATGCGACATTCGGCAACCCTATCTACCTAGCCGTTTTCATGCTCTTCAACATTTTTATCGCAGCATTTCTTTGGGCGGAGAGTTGGGAGAAGAACGGCGCCGGGCATCGCATGCCAGCCTCTTTAGGATACGGGAGCGTCATTGCGCTGGATACGTTCGTCCTATTTTTCACAGGCACGCGCGGGACGATGCTCGGGCTCATAGGCGGTACGCTTCTTTCAGCGTTTCTTATTGCAGTAGTTGCGCGCAATTCAGATAGGGCGCGCCGTTATGCAGTCGGCACTGCAATAGCGATTCTTGTTCTCGCCGGCGGATTCTGGCTTGTGCGCGATCAAGCTTGGGTTCATAAAGTCGGGTTTCTAGCGCGCCTCGCTACGATTTCCACG
>JANLIP010000005.1 GCA_024654165.1 Candidatus Kaiserbacteria bacterium
CATCGGGGTCGCATATGCTTATCAAAAATAAAGGAACTGTGTTTATAATTCTCGGCATTGTTATTGTCATCTTAGCAGCAGCGCTCGTTTCAACACCCCGGCGAGAAACGGCGGTATTTCATTCCCAAAATGGTTTTACCCTGCAATATCCGAAGACGTGGCTCGCGGACACTTCCATGAAAGAGGCGCCCGCCGAATTTATAAGAGAGCCGAACGATAGAGCGTCTTTCTCAATGCAGTCGCACAATGACTCGCGAATCACGAATCCCTCCAAACGGCCAAGCGTGTACAAAGACATCCAGACTGCATTTGCGAACGACCCGCGCTACCAGATTCTCAAGGAGGAGTGGGAGAGCGCGGATAAAACCATCGCCGAGAATAGTTACTTTGTGTCCGGAATCTATACGGAAAACGAAAAACAGCGGCGATTTAAAGAAATAACGATTTTTACAAAAAACGGGGTTGTCCTTGTATTGCGAGGCATGTCGCGCGCCGAATACGGAGACTCCTACTGGCCCGCGCTTGACAGCATATTTTTCAGCGTACAACCCACAAAAGATTGGGCAACGACAGAAGTTCGCGCATTGCCCGAGGTGAAAGATTTTGAGACGATGCTTGCTACGGCCGGCAAATCGGCGATGTTTGAAACAGAAGGCGAAGGCAACGATTGGGCAGTGCATGTGTTTGAAATTGTAAAAAACGATGATGGGACTTCGCACACGGCGACTTTTGGCTGGTATCGGATTAATGAAAAAACCGGCGCCGTGGAAAAAGATATATGATTTCTTTGATATACTTTGCTTATGTGAATTTCCTGAGCCTGAAGGTAAGAACCCCCGTTGCCGTTTTTGTGACTTTCCTTTCGTTACTGGTGGCCACATCTTTTGGAGTTTCAAATATTGTAAATGCTCAGAGCTTAACCGGCGTCGCGTGGTGTGAAAAGGCCGGCGCAAGGAAAGAGTCTTGTAGTGGCAATACTGTTGTCAAATTGGAATGTTACCAGTCGAACTGTCATGCGCAATATGTAGAAAAGAGAGAACAGTGTCGTAAAACATGGGGCCCGTGTCCAGGTGCGTGCGGAGACGCAGCCAGAGATTGCTTAGACCAATCTGATAAACCGCCTTGGGAGCGAGATCTGGCACACGACCAAGTCTGTTACAAAAACTCAGATTCTTGCGGGTTATTATGTCGTAAGGCATCAGACCAGTGCTTCAAAGAGGCTGCCGATTGGTATAAAGAGGTAAAGTGTATCCAATATCCTCAATGGAAAAAATCTAATGAAGTGGTCTGTGGCACAGGCACGCAATGTGTTCAAAATGGAGATGATGCGAAGTGCGTGCGGTCTTCTGAACAGCCCGTCTCGCCACCAGCAGAAAACGCGCCTTCGGCCCTACCAGAGGCGACAATCCCTCTTGTTGAGAACGTGCCAGAAGTTGAAGCACTGGTGGAAAAAGCGCCAACAAATCAGGATCTGCATCTGCCAGAACCATCAAAAACAGAGAAGGCCCCCGAAAATTGGGGTGAGGCAACTGTGGTTCGCATGACTGGCGGTGCTGATATGCAATTGGCAGACGGTTCTTGGCGAACAGTAGAGGTAGGAATGAAAATTCCGCTTGGGGCAAAACTATTTTCATCGTATGCGTCAGAGACAACACTGGAGTTTCCAAATAATCTGGTCATCTTAATCCTTGCTTTGGAAGAATTAGACATCAGTAATCCGTTGGAACTCATAAGAAATTCGCCCAGGATCAAACTTGGCAGTGGAGATGTTCGTTTCAAGGTGAATCAGGGTGATTTTCATACGGATTGGCAGGTCAGTACCCCCAATAGTACCGCATCACCTACCGGTACTGATTTTGCCGTATCGTATGACAAAGAAACGGGTAGGGCGATTTGGGAAATTTATGACAATTCGATTGAAGTAAGAAGCGATATTACCGGCGAAACAAAAACTATCTCATCAAGCTACGGCCAGCCTATTAAACGGATTGAGGTAGCCAAGGACGGCGCAATGACTGAACAGATTGCCATTCCAAAAGACGAATGGCAGGCGCGGGAAGCGGAAGCGGCTTCGCAAAGCCAGCCGGAAGATAATCACAGCAACGGACTGCCCTTGGTTTTTCTTCTCATTGTTCTTGGCGGTGGCGTGTTCATGCTCCACAAGACAGGCAAACTCCAGCCGATGCTTCAAAAAGTTTCGGCGTTAGCTAGAAGAGACGATTCCAAACCGCTTTAATCCTTTGGCAGAAAACGAACCGACAAGATTAGTCCAGCACATGTGGACAGTTGTCGCGCTTAGGTGCGACGCGAGAGCCCCTAAAGGACTGCGATTTGTAACTACGCTTCGCGTAGACAAATCGGGAGCCCGACTGCGCTAGCGCTCCGCTGGACTGCGATTTGTAACTACGCTTCGCGTAGACAAATCGGGAGCCCGATTGTGCGTTGTGCGTTTATTGCTACTATTTAGGCGTGAGAAAGAGAAAGATTTTAAAAATAACCGGCGTTCTAATATTGTTCTTAGTGTTAGGGGCTTTTCTTCTTTTTCGGGCAGCCCAAAAAGCGCCTCCGCCGAAAATTACCGCCAACTTCACTGAACTAAACAAAATAGAGAAAATCTCAAAGTATAGGAGCTGTGCCGGCCACACTACTGTTCCCTGGGATGAGCGGGAAATGAGGCGGAGTATGAAGCATTATTTTTGGGTCAAGCCGGAATACCTCGGGGATAACAGGATTGAAATTTATGCTCCTTATGACGGTTACGTGGCCGTTACCCGACGAGATGAAGCGGAAGGATTAGAGGGGGAAATTTGGATTGCGCCGGATGATGCGTTTGTAATGCTTCCGCCCATGGGCAGATGGATGTTTAGCGTCCAGCACATAGATATACGCGAGGGATTAAAACGGGGAAGCAAGGTCAAGGCAGGAGAACGTATCGGCTACGGTGCGGTTTCGGCCGAAAACAGAGCCACCTTTGATATTGTATATGGGAAAGGGGCTTTTGTGCCTAAAATGATAGATAACTGGAACGGTCCTTTTGCTGATTTAGATTCTGTTTTCAACCAAATGTCTGCTGATGTGTTTGCGAAATACCAAGCAAAAGGCCTTGCCTCAAAAGAAGACTTTATAATCAGCAGAGAGGAAAGGGACAAGAATCCGTGCACATACAAAGATAACGGCCCTTATTTTATTGGTC
>JANLIP010000009.1 GCA_024654165.1 Candidatus Kaiserbacteria bacterium
CGCGAGGTTGCGGTCGAGAATGCGATCGCCCTCGGTGGTCATGGTGACGAGTTCGACCTTGAGACCCGGGTGCTGGCGTTCCAGCGCCTCGCGCACGTAATGCGCCTGCCACAGGGCCAGCTGGCTTTTGCGGGTTCCTAATCGAAGGGTTTTCAAATTTTATCTCTTGGCGGGTTCAAAGCCGGTGCCTTGGCGCATTTTATATGGTCGCATCGCCTGCGGCGATGACTCTATAAAAAAGCGCGGGGTGCTCCGCCCCCTGCACCCCCCGGGTGACTTTTGTTTCGGCAAAAGTCACCAAAACCACTCCCCCCGGAGCGCGCGAATACTCCATCGTACCCGGGGTGCGCCGATCCGCGGCGCACCCGTTCGGCGGCAGGGAAGTCCACTGGACTTCCCTGAACACTCCGCCTCACCCTCTTCCCACCGGGCGCTCGACCAACTCGCCGGACACAAACAACGTGTCTCGGGCTCAAACACGGTCTCGCTTAAAAGCTCCCGGTGGGTCTGCGGTACTCGGCGCGCGCTACGGGGTCTTGAAAACACCTTGCCCTGCAAGATCGGTATAAGTGTGCATACCGGATGGTGCGGTATATCCCTATAAGGAAATGCTCATACAACCAATTATTTTCCTTTCAAAACAATAAACTCATTCCCAATATACCGGACAGTGCGGCAGAATATTGCCGCATGATCCGTATACTCAACTGTTATGTGCGAAGGAAATGGTATGGATAACCTTAACCAGCTACTCATCACCAATGCAGACGGAGCCAATCTTGCGCTGCAGGACTATCGAGCCCTCTCGGAAGATGGAAAGACTCTGGCGCTGTTCAAAAACCTCGAAGCAGAACTCCTTGCGCGTATTGATCGTGCAGATGTTGTAGTGGGTTGCGTCGCATGGCTTACCAGCGAACCAATTCTTAAGGCTTTGGCCAAAAAGAAGGGTGTTGCCATAGTTGTGCAAAAAGAGGATTTCTTGCGTCCCGATACTGGTTCAACATTAAACTGGCCAAGGTACTTGCGTGGCTTGTATGAAGCTATACAAAACAACTTGTCACGATACGACGAGGGGTGGGCCGGGACAGTGCTCCATAATATGTCTTGTGCAAGCGACCCAACTATTGAGGCCATAAGGTGCGTAGGAAACTACAATTCGGATAAAAATCCCGCGTTCCCCCGAGCCCATCACAAGTTTGTTGTCTTTTGTAAAGAAGCGGCTTCGACTTTTCATCCGCAAATCGATACCGCTTTCTACAACTTCGAGCCCTATGAAGTATGGACAGGATCATTTAATTTCACAAAAAACGCCGTTCGTTCATTTGAAAACGCGATTGTTAGCACCGACCAAAACGTTGTTCGGGCATTTTTTCAAGAAGCTGCTCAGGTGCAGGCTTTGAGCGAACCGCTTAACTGGGAGTCAGCGTGGGTGGCGCCAGAGTGGCGTATCGGAACCTAATCGCACATAACACGTCGCTCAACCTGACTCGCTACGTCGGCGCTTCGCGCCTTGTAGCTCGCAGATTAGCTCTGCGTTAGCTAAACACCCCGTATGGCGCGCCCGAGCATCGCCAACCTCGGGCCGAGCGCCTGAAAGGCAGCGTGAGGGATCACGCTGGTTGCCCGCCAGGAACAGGGATGTCCTGTCGGGCGACCGAATGCCCGAGGCGCGAAGCGCAGGGAGATGTCGCGCCATCAGGCGGGCGTGCTTTCTTTGGTTCCTTTCTTTGCACGAGCAAAGAAAGGAACCCTGGGTCGGGGGCGGAGCAACCCAGATTAAAACAATGCGGGCGCAGCCCGCTCGACTGATTAATTATCTGGATTCCCGCCTACGCGGGAATGACGACAATGTTGCAGGGGGCGGAGCACCCCGCGCTTTTTTATAGATTCATCGCCGAAGGCGATGCGATCTCAGGTATTCATTGGTCGATTTCGTGCCCAACGACGAACTTGCGCCGTATGCCGGCGGCTGACATCGAGCTTCTTGTCATAGTTCTTGAGCGCGATCTGCCAGGTGCCGGCGGAATTTTTCTCGATGCCCTTGATGGAGCCGGTGTACACCAGCGCGTTGCGGTGGATGCGCAGGAAGCGGTCGGCGAAT
>JANLIP010000058.1 GCA_024654165.1 Candidatus Kaiserbacteria bacterium
AAGCCCCGCAAGCCGTTCGCTGCTCACAAACCTGTCTATAATCCTTTGCACGGTGCTCGTCGCGCGCGTGTTGTATGCGGGTTCTACACTTTCTGCGAGGCTGTCGGCCAAGACCTGGCTGCGGGATTGCAGGCGCGAGGTGAGTTCAAGCTGCGCCTGATTCGCCTGATTCATGGCGAAAAAGCCCACAATAAGGCTTACAATAAGAACAACGCCGGCGGTAATGAGGAGAACCTGCTTCATTAAAGAATGATACCCTCTCTGCCGATTAACCTCAAGTGATCTAAAAACCGGCGGGTGCGGGGGCTGATGCAATTTCAGCTTGCATATTCGCCTTGTCCCGACTGTCGTTTACGGCGAAAGAACCATTTTCCCAATTCTATCAGCACAATATTCAGTACACCGACGCCGACAACACCCAATAGCCACGGAGTAGGCAGGGACACGGTACCGAACAGCTCCTGCAAGAATGGAACGTACACGGCCGCCCCCATCAGGATAAATCCTATAGCCACTCCCAATATCAAAAAATGATTGGAAAAGAACGGGTATTTGAAAATACTGATGTCCAGACTTCTCACGGAAAAGGCCAGGAATAGCGAGTAACTGCCAAAACTGGCGAAAATAAATGTCCGCACGATACCCTCTTGAAAACCGGCTTTCAGCAACAGCCAATAGAGGACGAACAGAAAAGCGCTCGTTGAAAGTCCGATAAATATAATCAGAAATTTCATCAAAGGATTAAAAAGGACTACGGCATTGTTCCGCCTATGGACAATGGAACCGCCGCCGTCTTTCTCAAATGCGAATGCGATAGCCGGAAAACTGTCCGAAAAGAAATTAACCCAAAGAATTTGCAGGGCGTTCATAGGGAGGGCAATGCCCATCACAATAGAACCGCCTATCAAAATAAGCGCATCGGCCACGCTTGATAAGAGATATACGAGCACCTTGCGAATGTTGTTCATAATCTGCCGGCCCTCTTCAACTGCGGCCGCGATTGTTTCAAAGTTATCGTCCAACAATACGAGGTCCGCGACATCGCGAGTCACCTCCGTGCCCGAACCCATGGCGATGCCGATATCCGCCCGCTTGATGCTCGGCGCGTCGTTCACTCCGTCTCCCGTCATGGCCACCACTTCCCCGGCTTCCTGGAAGGCCTTCACAATCCGCAATTTGTCCAAAGGAGACACGCGCGAAATGACGCCAAGAGCGGGCAGTCTCTTTTTTAAATCCTCGTCTCCCAACATTCGCAATTCCGCGGCATCAAGAACGCCGTGGCTGTCAACTTTCAAACCGACTTCTTTGGCAATGGCCAAAGCGGTCCCGCGATGGTCGCCTGTCATAACGACAACCCGTATGCCCGATGATTCAACATCCTGAATCGCTTTTTTTACGCTTGGGCGCACGGGGTCGCGCAAGGTAATCAAACCTTCAAAAATCAACTCCTCAAGTTCCAACTCCTTTGAGAAATCAAAATCTTCTTTTTTATCTATTATTTTTGTGGCAACGCCGACAACAAGCTCGCCTGATTGCGCCAGCGCGTCTATGGATGCATGAACCCCGTTGCGCTCCTCCCTGCGCAATGTTGAGTGATTGATAAAAATGTCCGGAGCGCCAAAAAACAGTAGCGTGTGTTTTCCGTCTTTAAGAATAAGCGAAGCAGAGAATTTATTTGCCGCATTAAACGGCAGAGTGCTCAAAATGGTGGTGCTATTTTTTATATCCGAAGTTGATATCCCGCGAAGCGCGGCCGCCCGGACAATAGCTGCTTCCAGCGTCCGGCCCGACATTCTCCATTCGGACGGCGTCTCATGTTGATTTTCAATCACTACATTTGTATTAATAAGCGCCATCTCCAGCAATCCCCTCTCCTCTTTCCGCGCAATCGGCAATACTTTGCTCAATTCCATTTTTGCCATTGTCAGCGTGCCGGTCTTGTCGGTAAGAATAACGGTGGTGCTTCCAAGGGCTTCCGCGGCCACTAATTTTCTCACGACTCCCTTCCGGCGAGCCATGCGCTGAACTCCAATCGCCAGAATTACGGTCATTGCCACGGGCAACCCTTCGGGAACAGCTGAAACAGCGATGGCCACGGACAAAAGAAACATATCAACCCGGGAATGGCCGAGAAGAATACCGCCGACAAAAATAACAAGCGTGAGAATTGCCAGATACATGCCGGCACGTATGCTGAAGCGCCGTATCGCGCCCTGCAAGGGAGTCTCTTCTCTCTGCGAATCGGCGACCAATTCCGCGATTTTCCCCAGTTCGGTGGCAAAATCAGTCCGGCAGACAATCGCGGTAGCGACTCCCTGCGTGACCATGGTTCCGGCAAAAATCATGGATTTCTGGTCGGCTAGAATCGCTTCCGGACTTACCGCCTCCGTAGATTTTACTACGGGCAGAGATTCTCCGGTAAGAACGGCCTCATCAATCTGAATGTCGTTTGCGTATATCAAGCGTCCGTCGGCGGGAACCCTGTCGCCCTGCGAGAGGCGCATCACATCTCCCGGCACAAGATGCACGGCATCAATTTCAGAATCCCTGCCGTCTCTGATAACCCGTGAGCGCTGTTTCAAATATGTTCTCAACTCGGATATAGCCTTCTCTGCTTTGTATTCCTGATAAAATCCGAGGGCGCTATTCACAATAACGGCGGAAAAAATAAAAATCGCATCTCTAATATGACCGATAAAAATAGTGACAAAACCGGCAAACACCAGCATCAAAATCAAAGGGCTTTTGAATTGATTGAGAAGAATATAAAAGGCGGGGGTAATTTTCGTATTTTCAATGATGTTCTCGCCGAATATCTCCAGCCGTTTATCGGCCTCTTTTTTGGAAAGTCCGTGCTGGACGTCTGTTTCCAACAATCCGGCCACTTCGGACTCGGATAACGACCAAAAAGATTGTTTCTGTATTTCAGTCGTGGATTTTCCGAGCATCATATCGCCTTTGCGATTACGCCTATAAGCAGGATGCCTATACTGTTGAATGTGAACGAAAGAGGGATAAACCACAACATCCTCATTTTTGAGAAACCTAAAAGACTGATTCCCAGTTCATCAGGAAGCGGAGAGGCGATAATGAGGCCGCCGACGACAAATGTAAACCACCTGAAGAATCGCAAGTGAAGCAGCGTGCTCACTTTTCTTCCCGCTTTCCGATGCCCGATTAGTGCCATCAGATGCTCTCCAAACCTGTCCCGAATAAACCGGAAAATTATCAAATCCCCAACTACCGCCCCCATTCCCCCGAAAACGGCCGTCAAAACTATTGAGTTGGCATTGGCGATCTCACCTAGAGCTACTATCGCCGGAGCAGTCGTAAAGACCGAAGTGAAAAACATTCCTGCGATAAAGCTTCCCAGCAGCTCACGCTCCTGCGTAGCCGTTAGTATGTTTACTAAGACCTCTGTTTTCACCAAAATCACAGCGACGAGAATACTGCCGATGATAATCGTTGCGTCCCGCAGTAAAAAATTGCTGTTGCGCCGCTTGTTTTTCATTTGAGTGAAATGACTGCCATAACAAGCTTCTAGGTTCTAGCTTCTGGCTACTAGAAAATACATACATCGTTTATCCTAGCAGCTAGTCCCTAGCAGCTAGAAGCTCAAGTGCTTTATCCATTTGCGGATCCTTTTCCGCCTTTACTTCTGCTTCCGTAATCTTGACTTCCACATCAGGAACAATTCCGGTATTTGGAATTTGCTTTCCGTTCGGACCCAGCCAGCGAGCCACGGTAATTTTTAGAGCAGTCTCGGGCGTTATGTCTATAAGCTCCTGCACGGAACCCTTGCCGAAAGTGGTGTCGCCTACCAATTTGGCCTTTTCGTAATACCGCAGGGCATCGGCAAGAATCTCGGAGGCCGAAGCGGACCCTCGGTCCACGAGGACGACCATCTTCAGATTCTCGTTAAAGATGTCGTACCCCCGCGATCTATGCACTATGTTCTGCGCATGTCCGGCATAATCTTCGGTAACAATTATTTTCCCCGAAGGCAAGAACCAGCTTGCCATATCTACCGCAGCTTCCAGATATCCGCCCGGATTCCCGCGCAAATCCAGAATCAGTTTTGTATCCCCGGAGGTAACAAATTCGCGCAGGGCATTTCTAAAAAGATTCGGCGATTGAGAAGAGAAGCTCATTAATTGAATAACGAAGATTCCATCGGAACGAGATTTGGTTGTAACAGTGGGCACCTCAATTTTATCTCGCACCACCTTAATCTCGCCCGGGGCTGTC
>JANLIP010000061.1 GCA_024654165.1 Candidatus Kaiserbacteria bacterium
GTTCCCGCAAAACCATCCTTTCGTACATACACCACTTGAGTGCTCATTGGAGAGCTCCTTCCGTTGTTTTACACTGGGACGTGCCCTTAAAATTAAAGAGCACGATTTCTGGTTACTGGTCGCGATTATACCTAACTTCTTGCGCTTGTCAAACCATCATTTCTGAGTGATAATCATCGCCTGCGTTAGGCAGTCGCCCGACACACTTTTTAGTGTGACGGGAGGAAAGTCCGGACACGCCCACGTTTCGCAACCCAGTAGGTCATTCTACTGAATGAGATATGTGGAGCACGGTAGCGGGTAACGCCCGCCGGGGTAATCCTAGGGATGCGAACAGAGACGCCCAAGCCGAGAGGCGAGGGGATCCGCAAGGATCAGCCTTTGTGGAAACACAGAGGGTGCAACGGCAAAAATCCTACCTGCGTGCAAGGTCGTATCAAATCGTGCCTTCGGTACGGTTAGAAGAACCGCTTGAGGTGATTGGCAACAATCATCCCAGATAAATGACTGTCTTTGACAGAATCCGGCTTAATGCGCAGAGATGAAAAAAGAGCCCCCAAAGGGCTCTTTTTTCTTTGCAGATATCAACACAAAATCCACACCCATATCTTGCGCAATTTGCGCATTTCTCATGCTACACTTCACGCATATTAATCAGGCAATTATTATTATGGAAAACAGTACATCTAAATTGGACAGGATTGCACAGTGGTGCATGGTACTTCAGATCGGGCTTCTTCCGATTTTTTTTATACCCATAACATGGATAACAACCGTACAAGCTAAATCCTCTCTCATTGCGGTTATTCTCGTAATTGCGACATTGGCCTGGACCATCGCGCGATTCAAAGAGGGCAGTGTAAAAGTACCTTCAAGTCTGGTACTTGCAGCGGGCCTTCTTATGCCTCTTGTGTACGCTCTCTCCGTCATGGTATCGGGCGTCGGCCAGCTGTCTTTGGTTGGTACCGGAGTTGAACAAGACACCCTTGCCTTTGTATTCATCTTGTACGCAGCCCTCGTGCTGTCGGCTTTAATTTTCTCCGGCGCTCCGCGCGCAGGTATTCAGGCAATACGCAGTCTCTTTGTCGGCGGATTTTTACTTTTAGTTCTTGAAATTGTTCATTTTGCATTTCCTGGTTTGAATTTGGGCGGCGTTCTCGCGGGACAAACAGGAAATGCGTTTGGCAACTGGAACGAATTTGCCATATTGCTCGGGCTTTTCGTTGTTCTCGGAATTGCGCTGCGGAACACAGAGGCAGCACGGGGGATGTGGAGATATCTTTTTGACGCGGTGTCGCTGATATCCGTGTTCTTCCTCATAATTGCGAATTTCTTTGACGTATGGACGGCGGTGGGAATCGCTGGCCTCGTCGCGATTCTTGTACAACATCTCGCATCGCGCGCGCAACAGGGAAATCTCGCACCTCAACTGGGCACAAAACGCATTTGGATAGCTCTTGTCGTCCTCGCGCTCTTCTCTATGCTTTTTGGTGCCTTTATAACCAACGTACTGCCCGCGCGCATCCGCGTAGCAAACATAGAGGCGAGGCCGTCGCTTCAGGGAACAATAGCTATAGGACAGCAGTCTCTAACGGAGCCGTCATCTCTCTTCTTCGGCGCCGGCCCCAACACGTTCAGCCGCGAGTGGGGATTGTATAAGCCGGCGAGCATCAATCAATCCGATTACTGGAATACAAACTTCACCTCCGGTGTTGGGACTATACCGACTTCATTTGTAACTACCGGGATTTTCGGCATCATTGCGTGGATTCTGTTTGCTCTCACGCTCATCTTGGCGGCCGTGCGCGCGCTTCTGCGGCACAGTAAAGGCGAGCAGGGAAATACTCTTGCCTCCTCTTTCGGCATAGCATCGGCGTTCCTTTTCTCCTTCTACCTTCTCTATGTTCCGGGGCCCGCGTTAAGCACGATTGCTTTTCTCTCTATCGGATTACTTGTGGCGTTTTCCGCGGATGCGGGATTCACCGGCACGAATAATGTCAGTTTGCGGGCAAACGGATGGAAGAGCATGGCGGCGATAGCCGGTCTTGTCTTCTTTGGGGCCGCAACGGTGTTAGCCTGCATAGGAATTTCCCGCGTACTTATAGCTGAAATGATTTTGAACCGCGGAGTTGTTGCCTATAACGAAACGCAGGATACGGAGGCCGCATCGCGCTTTGTATCGACTTCGCTTAGGGTGTTCCCGTCAAACGCGAGGGCGAACCGCGTCGGAGTACAGCTCGGTCTGGCACAATTGCAGCAGCTTATAGCGAAAGCCGACCCGAAAGACGAGGCTGCGCGCGCGCAATTACAAGATGTTCTGAAACAGACCATTCAGTATGGCTTGGACGCGGTTGCAATCAACGGGACCGATTATCAAAACTGGCTTGAACTCGCAGGGCTCTATCAACAGCTTGCCGGAGTGAAAGTGGAAGGCGCACTTGAGAATGCCCGCGCTGCGTATGAGCGAGCTCGCACGGAAAACCCATTGAGCCCTCTGCCTCTGCTCCAACTGGCGCAGCTTGAGCTCATAGCGGAAAACACCGACAAAGCTCTGCAAAATCTCGCCGCCGCCGTAGAGCTGAAGCCCGATCTCGCCGCCGCCTACTACATGGCATCGCAGATTTACGCTTCCAAGGAGGACTTTGAAAATGCGATTCCCGCGGCCACGCGTGCGGCAGAGTTCGGGCGGACCGATCCATTAGGCTGGTACAACCTCGGCGCCATTGCCTATGCCGGAGCTGATTACACAACTGCAGCTGCTGCAGAGGAACAGGCGCTTGCACTTAACCCGCAGTATGCGAATGCAATGTACACTCTAGGCCTCTCGTACTATGAGCTTAAGCGTCCTGCAGACGCACTCAAAGTATTTGAAGCGCTTGATCAACTGTCTCCAGACCAGAAAGTTGTCAAAGACATTCTTGCGAACCTGAAGGCCGGCAAAGCTCCGCTAAGCGCGTCGGCGCCTGCATCTAGCAAGTAAGCATCCTGTTAAGGAAAACTTACATGGCGTGCAACCCGTTAGATAACCGCCTCGGCGTCTGCTAGTATGCACACGTTGTCCTTCAAACGGCGATTTTTTGACCATGATTAAAAAGAGCGTGTATCTGACTGAGCGCGTGCTCAACATCATATCCTCGGAAGTACGCGGAATGCACTCTGCAGTTTACGTACTAGCAGGATTCGCTCTTCTTTCGTCCCTGCTAGCGCTTCTGCGCGACCGCCTCTTGGCTAGCGCATTTGGCGCGGGGAGCGAACTAGACCTCTACTATGCAGCGTTCAGAATTCCTGATTTCCTATTTGTGGCCCTGGGCGCCTTGGTTTCGGTATATGTAATTATTCCGGAACTGGCGCGCCGAGATGCAAAAAGCCAGTATGATTATATAGACACAGTATTCTTAGGCTTCTCTATTCTTGCCATTTGCGCGGGAACAATTGCGGTGCTCATTGCGCCGCGATTGCTCGCGCGACTATTTCCGCACTTCGTTGAATCCGGATTTCTCCCGACGCTCGTATCATTGACGCGCATTATCTTGCTTCAGCCTATTTTGCTCGGATTCTCCAATATTTTTGCTGCAATCACGCAAACCAGATACAGATACACTCTTTATGCAGCATCCCCGCTGTTTTACAACTTTGGGATTATATTTGGCGTGGTTATCCTGTATCCAATTTGGGGGCTTCCCGGGCTTGCCTGGGGAGTGGTTATCGGAGCCGGACTGCATGCGGGCATACAAGTACCCTCAATTCTTAGAGACGGTTTCTTCAGAAAAATGCCTCGTCTGGGCGACACAAGCGTTCTTTTGCGCACAGCCGTTGTTTCCGTACCGCGCGCACTTGCCCTCTCAATGAATCAGATAACATTCATAGGCCTTACTGCGCTCGCGGGCACGCTCGCTTTCGGTTCAATATCAGTCTTTATGTTTTCTTTTAACCTTTACAGCGTACCTCTCGCTATCATCGGCGCCTCGTACTCCGTTGCAGCCTTTCCAGCTTTGGCGCTTGCCATATCACAGGGCAGGCAGCTTGCATTCATAGAAGACATAGCAACTGCCGCCAGGCACATTTTTTTCTGGTCCTTGCCGGCGACGGCTCTCATAATCATTTTGCGCGCGCATATCGTGCGGGCAGTCTTGGGAAGCGGGTCTTTTGATTGGACAGATACCCGCCTCACCGCCGCCTCGCTTGCAATGCTTTCGCTTGCGCTTGTGGGCCAGGGACTAATGCTTCTCTTGGTGCGAGGGTATTACGCAGCCGGGCGCACCTTTATACCGTTTCTTGCGTCTTGCGGTATTGCAATCGGTACAATCGGCCTAGGGAGCGTTCTCATTGGCATTATGCAGAACGAATCAACCCTCTCTTTCATCCAGGCCCTCTTGCGCGTAGAGGATATCCCAGGAAGCAATATGCTTGCCCTTTCTATCGCTTATGCCGTGGCGACTATTGCAGGAACGATTTTCCTCGTGTTTTATTTTGAGCGTCATTTCAAAGGTTTTCTCGCGAAAATCGGACGGTCTCTTGCCGAGGGGTTAGTGGCGGCGTTTGTCGGGGGAGTTTCCGCATACGTTACGCTTGCCATAATAGGACCGCTTACGCTCGCATCCACACTCGCTTCGGTTGTAACGAAAGGATTGATCGCGGGTGTTGTGGGAGTGTCGGCATCAGGACTAGTTTATGCGTTTCTTGGAAATCGTGAGTTTGCCGAGACCGCCCTAGAAGTGCGGGGCAGATTATGGAGAGGATTCATCAGGAAAGAAGGCGGTACGGCTATCGTCGTATCAGCCGAGGAAGCTGCCGAACTTAAGTAGAGCATGTCTAAAAACCCCATCTACTTCGTTGCGGAGCCCCCGCCTCCGCTAAAGCTTCGGCGGGCGAGTCTGCTTTCCGCTTTGCCCTTTGTAGCCTTGGCGAAGAAGGGCGCCTCGTATCTGGAGTTTTTAAACACGCTCTAAGAAGAGTATATTGTGAGTACTGCATACTATGTCTTCAAAA
>JANLIP010000073.1 GCA_024654165.1 Candidatus Kaiserbacteria bacterium
AAAAAGAGCGTGCACAAGTATCAGGAATCCATTGTCGTTTCGCTCTCCCACATCTTTTAATAATGAGTATGTATCTGCAACATTTGTAACACCAAGGAAATTGATAAATTGTCCCGCGATTCCTTTCTGCGCATATCCGTCAAACGGACTTACTCCGTTGGTCATCCCGGTGCTTTTGCCGGGCTGGTTTTCATCAATTATTTGCGATAACGTCTTTCCGTCGCCTTGTGTTGCGGCGTAAAATTGTCCTGCGGTGAAATTGGATGCATCAATTATCATTTTCGTGAATAGCAAAGAGAAGTTAATGAGAATTGCGATTACGAGCACTCGCGCGACCAGCTTTTTGTCTCCGAATGTTTTATTTCCTAGGATTATTGATATCGCTATGAAAGCAAACACCCCGATTATCACAATGTTTGCTATGTCGCGGAAAGCGGTCCAACCAATATTTATTCCGTCGCTTATCGGATTGAATATTACGTCTTTAAAGAGAATGACGGCGTTCATTATGGACCAGTTAAAAAGTACACCCGCGATGGCTAGCGCCCACGCGGCTATGGTTATTAGAAGAGAGCTCACCACAGCGGCAATAGTTCGCGCCCAACATATTGGGTTGAAGGTATTCGCCAAGAATCCATCGCATATCAAAGGTTTTTCGGCGGCAGCTTCTTGCTTTGGCACCACCACACCTGTGAGAGAACGGGCAGCTGCGATGGGATCTGATCCGGAAGGATATTCCAGAACATTTAGATACTCCATGATTTCGCTCACTCTTTTGGTTTTTGCGCTCGCATCGCTTGTTCCATCATAGGACGACAGCGAACGTTTTAGACTAAGCAAAGCAGTGCTTCCGTCGTTGAACTGTGCCTTAGTACAACCCGGGGTCTCAACGTATACATCCTTGCCGACACACTGATACGTGGGAAGGGCCGCGTACGCTTTCACAGGACCTGTAATTGCCGCAAAGACGCAAACGAAAAGTATCAGAGTAATTTCTCGGTAGAAAAACTTGCCGTGTTTGACATTACTCATATCTTCCATTTATTTGTCCAATTCTGAATGACTGCTGGATTGTTCACGTTGCACCAGCCGATGTTCGGGTCTGTGCTGTCGCCCCACGCCTTGATTGTATTTGTCACCATGTTTGCAACGGAGTTGTTTACGTCCTGTTGTTGCTGTCGCGCTTCCGCAAGGTCGTTCTGATTATGCAGTGCTTTCTGCGCGACGAGCGCATCCAATTGCTGGAGCGCCGTGCTTTGGGCGTCCAGATCTTGCGAATTTTGCACATCGGCAATCAGCTTGTCCACGCTTGCAAGCGCCTGCGAAGATGCATTGATGCGCAGCGCTGTCGTGCTCGCGAGGGGCCCGATTTGCGCATCAATTACTCTTTGGGAATATACGGTTGACGTCGCAATCTTCAGAGAAATACTGCCGTTGCATGTTTGTGTGCCGTCTGCATTTCGCGTGCACTCGCTGATTCCGGCAGCCTCCTTAACTTTAGGTATTACGAAATCACTCCAGCACTGATTTTCCGCTTCTCGCAGCTGCGTTATAGCTTTGTAAAGCGCTGCGGCAGTGCCATTTTCCGCTTCCAGGTACGCCGATTCTATTTGTCTGGATGCGATAAGTATTTGAAGCGCCGCATTTATCGCGCTGTCTTTGAGTCCTTGCGACGAATCTGCGACCACTTGGTTCATATATGAAGGGCTATTCCCTCCTCCGCTTACAAGGAGCCCAATCAAGCCGCTCGCGCTGGAAAGTATTTGGTTGCCGATGCCCGCAAAAAGCTGGCCCACCATCTGGTCTATGTCGTTTGCATTTTGTTGCTTTTGGAATCCGGCGCCTAGCTGTTGCTGTATCGTGCCCGCCACCAAGAATCCGGGCGTAACGACATTGCCGGAGCTGTCCACCACGTCGTAAACGCCGTTGCTCCAATTAAGCCGAGTCATCGTCTCTTCCTGCTTCGCAGCCACGTCAGCCATCACTAAATTCTGCGCATTGTTGTATGCATAAAGCGGAATGCAATTGGAATCAGCGAGCATGAGCACGTCGTTAAAATCGTAAAACTTGACTCCTTTCTGCACGTCTTTAAGGTCCGCTGATGATCGTGCATAAGGGCATGCGAGAACTCCGCTCGGGTTCTGCGTATTGGCCTGATAGTTGCGATACACGGCCGTCTTCACTTCATTGCTAAACGCCGGGCTTAGCATGTTGAGCCGGCTTCCGTTCAAATCATTATTCACGACATTGTCGCTGATTACCTGCATGTCTTTTGACAAGTTTGCGGGAAACATGGGCCCGTTGGTCGTAACGCCATTTGTCGTCGTCGTTCGGCCCGTATTGAATTGAGTCACAGTTTGCTTTACCAAATTTGCCGTCGCATTTTCGCTAAGACGATTAACCATCGGGCGCAGGACGCATTCCTTGTACACAAGGTATCCGGTGTTTAATGTGACAGCTGCATCCGAAACTGGCACAAATGTTCCTCCTAGGGCAGAGAGCGACCCAACGCTCATGGAATATGCGCCCGCATCATTGCATCCGAATATCCCCTGCCTGCTGAACCCCTCCGCAAAAGCGCCAGCCGGTACTCCGGCAACCGCTAGAAGAGCGAAAATCAAGAAGATATGCGAAGGTTTTCTGTTCATGGCGTTTTATTTTTCTGGTACCCGGCGAGAGCATTGAAAGAATTAAAAACATTTAGTTCAACTTCGTTGTATGTGCGCAAAAGTGCGAGCGACGCCATCGGGTCGTCTGCATACTTCACCATTTGCATAAGCGTGGCAGAAAATTGCATAAGCGAATTAACAGCATCCGCGTGATATTTAACTGCATCTTTTGGCACAACGACATTTTCCGCATTCACCGCAGCTTTTTGATATCTTCCTGCTATTGTCTCCAGCTTCGCAAGGCTGTTTTTGTCTCCCGTCTCCACATAATGGGCAAAGACGGCGAATTCTGGCTCTGTGTTTTGAAGCAAGGGCAGAAGTGCTGTCCGCATGTCGCTACGGTACGCGAGCATTCGTTTGTAGGAAGTGTCTTCGTCGGTCTTTACATCGCTTTTTGTAAATTGCACGTATGACACCGGCGCCTCTACAGATTCGGCGACATTGTTTGCAACTCTCTCTCCCGTAGCGGGCGTGTATGCGCCGGATTGTTTCAAATTCACATATGTTCCTATGAGATTTCCGAATGCATCAGTACCGATGCGCGATAAATCATTTGGGTCTTGGATTGATGCGGATTCGGGTATATTTCCCGCCTGCGCCGTCCACGGAGCATCGGTTTGATTCTCCGCAGATGAATACTGTAGAACGGCATGCAACGCTCTGTCTTTTGCCGATAGTGTCGCGTTTGTTTGCCATAAAATGACGGCCAAAAGAGAGGCAACGGAGAGTACGGCCGTGGCGGCAATGCTAGAAAGCCCGCCCGACACCAACTTTGGCATCGCTTCTATTGTGCCGTATGAGTGTTTTTTATTCATCATGCGTATTTAAAGATAATTCTTGTATCCAGTACTCGTATCTCAAGCGCACAATTATGCCAAAGTTGGTGAACGGGCCCGTCTTGGTACGCGCGCCCCGTTAGAGACGACGAAATATCCCTCGCAATTAACCGAAATATGCGCATAGCAAATTAGACCTAGCCTCTAACGGGGCGCGTCTGTTTTCCACACGCAAATTATACACCGTAGCTATGCCCTTTTTCTTCAAATGTCTTTGTGGAGGGGATTAATATCACAAGCCTCCCGCAGGGTTGAATGAGAAGACGGCTCCAGGGTCGCTTCCGGAGAATTTGATGCCCCGCGCGGAGAAGAATTCTGCGAGCGCTACAAAATTCTTGATGAATATGTCGGCCGTGCTGTCGTACGCAAGAATCGCTTTTATTATATCCCCCTCCGCGCCCGTTTTTGCAATTCCTGCGAGTCCCGCGCCCACATCCGCATAGCTCTTCGCCAGTTCTGTGTGCAGAGCTTGTGCTGAAGCCGGCACCATGCTCATATTTGCGAGCGTGTTTCCAAGCTGTGAGTAACCGCTTCCCAATGCAACAAGCGCATTCACAGCGGTCTGGTTTTGATGGGAAAATCCGCCTTTTTCTGGAAAGAAGGCCTTCAGTATTTCTGTTGCATTTTTGTTCGAGCTCTCAAAGTTTCCGATATTCGCCCCCACTGCATTGCCGTAATCATACAGAGCCTGTTCTTCCGAGCTACGAACTTTCGGTGTTGGGATTGACGCGCTTATCAGGCCTCGCGGTATCAGGAAATATGGATTGTTGAACCAAGAATTAAGCCCCGTACTCATGGGTTTGGGCTGTGCATTTGACTCTTCCGGCGCAGACCCTTGTGTCTCGGCAGTGTTTGGTGCATAAGAAATTCCTGCATTTTGTGCAGGGGCGCTGGAATTAAAGGGCTGACGGTACGCAACTCCTTGTGCGGTCTGTTCCGCGCTTTGTCCGGAGGCTGGCTCTACTGAAGTTTCCGTACCAAAAGAAAAAGAGGGCTTAGCGGGGATGTCCTCCTCGGACAGTATTGAGTATGTAGGAACGGCGGTTCTTATTTGTGGCTGGTATTTGACGGAAAAATACCAAAGATAAGAAAGAAATGCGATTAAAAGAAATATGGTAAGGATGGCGTGCGCGCGAATCCAGTGCATTGTTACAGGTTAGCTGTTATACCCTTCTAGGGCAATGGTAGAATGAGTACATGTTCAAGCGTTTTGCATCTGCTGTTTTGTTGTGCGCGGTATTTTTTCTGATGAATCCTAGGCCCGCAAACGCATATCCTTTCGGCGGGCAAACTAGCCTTGTTCTTCCTTGTTTTGTTTTTGGCCTAGTTCCATACGGCAGTATCTCGCTTCTGGGACCGCCAAATCCAGGTCTTTATATCTGGACGCTTTTCACCAAGACTTATCCAAAAGGACCGCCGACTCATCCGGGCCAATGGCTTTTGGGACTAACGAGCATTCCTTATATTTGCGTCGTATCTCCGATAGGTCCTATTATTGTACCCGGAATGGCGATTTCAATGATGGGTTCATCATGAAATAGGCATCAGGCAGAAGGCATTAGGCAATGGCAGAAGGCAATCGTTACTCCCATGTTGCCTGTTGCCTTTTGCCTGTCACCTGTTGGGCGATGCACGCCCAAGATTTTAGCGGAACGTCCTCTGCACGAGCTTTTAAGTTGACCCCACAATGCACGAATGCGCG
>JANLIP010000079.1 GCA_024654165.1 Candidatus Kaiserbacteria bacterium
CTTCCCAATGAAGGGTTTTGCACATGTTCAAGCATTTTCATATATACACGAATTTGCGCACGCGATTTTTAACGGGGTCTATGTGAGAAAACAAATTCCTGGACTCGGTTCCAGTCATGCTCCTAGAAACTTGCATTCCCATACACTCTTAATTTGCCCTATCTATTGCGGGATTCATTAAGGCGAACATGTCTACACGACCTACTCCCGCTTTAAAAGGATCCGGCCATGTAAATATGATTTGCTGTTTGGTGCCTGCATCAAGGCGGGCTACAGATGTCATTGACGCAGCATGAGCCGTGCCGGATGGGTCAAAAACAACGACGACAAAAGAAGGGTCAGAAAGCGGAGAAACTGCCTTGTTCTCTATCGTGGCAACTGCGCGGGCGCCCACTCCTTCTGCCGTAACTTCTCTGTTGATTACGGCAATCGCCGTTGCCGGATTCTTCGCGCGCTCCCATACGCGCGGTTCTGTGAATTCCAAATATGTATGAGTAACTATGCGATTCCCTGCATTTATGTTGGCCTCAAAAACCGGCGTAATGGAATCCGGCATGATAAACGTCGTGCCTACGCGTTCTGCCACAAGAAGATTCTGGCTGTCGTAGAGGCCGAATTTGTAACCCACGGAGCGAACGCCGGCATTTTTATTTGAGTTTTCTATGTATGCGACTGCGCTGTAGGACCCGGGACGAACCTCAAAACTCCGCGCCCAAAGTATAGAGACGGGCGCAAGCGCGCGCTCGTCCAGAATAGTGCACGGCCCGCCCTTGTCAGGAGCCGTTTCTCCCTGATTTTGATTTCCGTCATTACAACTTGGCAATTTATAGAAATGCGAGAAAAGAGGAAGGACCACGGTTACCGAAATAAACACGACAAATCCAAGAAAATAATACGAACGTCTGCGTGATGCCCAAGACATAGGGATAGTATATAGCTTCTAGCGGCTAGCTTCTAGCTTCAAATTCTCAAATCTACAAGCTTTGCTACTGAATACGGGAACACTTGTGCCTGCACCCTTTAATTAAACTACTCTAAATTTTCAGGATTTGACCGAAAGTGAAGATTCGCGTTCAATCCATCAAGTTTTTTCATATCTTCTTCAGAAAGTCCGAAATCAAACACATGTATATTTTCTTCTATTCTTTCTTTGTGAATTGACTTTGGTATTGGAAAGGCTCCGTGTTGTAAACTCCAACGAATCAAAACCTGCGCATTATTCTTATGGTATTTTTTAGCAATATCTGTTATCAGCTCACTTCTTGATACGTTGCCGCTAGCCAATGGAGAGTGAGCTTGCAACACAATGCCATTTTCCTTGCAGTACTCAAGCAAATCCTTCTGGTATAAAAATGGATGAAACTCTACCTGATCCATGACGGGAAGGATGTGGGCATATTCTTTCATTTCTTTTAGATGTGCAATTGCGTAGTTTGCCACCCCTATGGCTTTAGCCTTGCCGGATTTGCAAATTTCTTCCATTGCTTTCCATGTTTCCTCTCTTTTATTTATGCTTATTTTATGATTAGCACTAGCCGTCGGCCAATGAATTAAATACAAATCTACATATGAAAGCCCTAGTTTGGCCAGTGATACATCAATTGCCCTAAGTGTACTTTCGTATCCTTCATCAATGTCCTCCAATTTTGTAGTAATAAAAAGCTTTTCTCTTGGAATGCCCGATTCTACAATTGCCCTGCCAACGCCTTCCTCATTCTTGTACGCCGCTGCTGTGTCAATCAAACGATACCCGGCTTCAAGCGCACATTTAATCTCATTTATTACAGGCTCTCCATCCTCAACTCGATAAGTTCCTATTCCAATAACAGGTATTTTGATCCCATTGTTTAAGGTTCTCCTTGAATTTAGATTAAGATTGTCCATTCGGTTATTATAACCCTGCATGGAATTACAGTCTCCGCTTGCGCTAGATTTTTTGTTCCTCTTTTTGTCCTGGCGACTACCTACTCTTGCCTTACGACTACCATCGGT
>JANLIP010000084.1 GCA_024654165.1 Candidatus Kaiserbacteria bacterium
CTCACCTCGAGACAGCAGTAAGTATTCGTTCATACCGAGCTTGGTCGCAGCATCGGAAATGCTCACGGTATTCACAAGGGCCGCGCGATAGGACGTTAAATCCCCTTCCGGCCTGTCGGGGTATTTTGCAAAAAGAAATTCCGTGACAACAAGCTCCAAAACCGCGTCTCCTAGAAATTCCAAACGCTCGTTGTGCTCGCGCCCAGCACTGCGATTTTCATTTAGGTACGAGCGATGCGTAAAAGCCTGCTCCAGCAACGAACGGTCTTTAAATTTGCATCCTATCTTATTTTCAAATTCGTTAAAATTCATACGTTGTTTAGCTTCTAGGTTCTAGCTGCTAGCTACTAGTGAATTCATATTAAAGCATTTTTCTAGAAGCTAGCCCCTAGTAGCTATAAGCTATTTCTTCTCCTTCTGCGCCAGAATATTAATAGCAGGAATAATAATCTTCAATGTATCGTCGTAGAAATTCAGATTGCCGACATCGGACATTGGAAACCATTGGGCATCGTCCAACCCCCCGCTTGAGCCGAGGCGAATTTCTGTAAACGGCGACTCTGCCAAAAAGTAAGTAACCCGCTTTCTCTTTTTTCCGCCGTCTATCTTCTGATCATTCGCGACATATTCATTGACGCCGAGCTCGCGCACAATCTTGATATCCAAATTCATCTCCTCTTTTATCTCGCGGATGGCTCCCCCTTTTACATCTTCGTTCTCTTCCACTCTCCCCTTGGAAATAGTCCAGTGGCCGAAAATATCATGCACGAAAGCGAGATATATCTCGCCTTTTGACCGCGCGTAAACAACGGCTCCGGCGAGGTGTTCTGTAGGCATTTTTGAGGCTCTTGATTCTTTTCTGCCCGCGTGGCCGTCGTTTTTATCAGGCTCGCCGAGTTCCACATATACCGCGCCCAACACCCCGTTTACAAACCGGCTGGAGGATGCGCCTCCAAAAGATTTTGCAAGCTCTATCGCCTCGTTGATGGCCACGCGCCCGGGAACCTGCGTCTTATCCGCATACAAAAGCTCCGCAAGCCCAATCCGGAGAATGTTGCGGTCAACTGCCGCGATTTTTTCTAAAGGCCACTCGGGAGCGGCGCCCACAATGACTCCGTCAATTTCTTTTTGTTTTGAAATGACAGTTTTCACAAGATCCTTCATGAAAGGCATGTCGGAATCGCGCGCGCCGAATTCTTTCGCGTAATCTGTCAAACGCGAAAAGACGCTATCCTGCGTCATTGCTCCGCCCAAAGAATCCCTTTCAAATAGAACTTGAAGAACTACCGAACGCGCCAGATGTCTGTTTGCCATATATAAAGAACTGGTCTGTAGATTATAACACCTCGGCAAGCCAGCAATTTATGCCTACTTCTTGGCTGTGGTTTCTTTTTCTTTAGCCTCCCCGGTGTCTCTGCCGGATGCCCTCATTTCAGTAGTGCGCTTTTTTGTACGGCGCTGTTCGCGTTTAGTACGGGCAACGATATCAATAACCATTCTGCCATTGTATTTCCCGCACTCTTGGCAAGCTCGGTGAGAAATGTAGTTGGCCCCGCAGGAGCATTTAGAAACATGCTTGCTTGAAATTGCCGCGTGGCTTCGGCGCATCCCTGTCTTTGAGCGGTTTGCCCGCATTCGTACTACCATATGGCCGTATTATATGGATTTTTTGGAGCCTTGCAACTCGAGGGCTATTCCTCGACAAAAGCTCCTGCGATGCAATTCGCACATGCCGAAATTTCTTATCGCTTGCATGTGAAGCGCGGTTCCATATCCCTTGTGGGATTCAAATCCATAATCAGGAAACCGCACGGCGAGACCAGTCATCAGTCTGTCGCGCTCCACCTTTGCGACTATAGAGGCCATGGAAATTACCGGTTCAATGTCATCTCCGCCAATAATGGTTCTTTGCATCGTGAATTCTTCTGGTGCATGCAGACTTCCGTCCAAAAGAATTTCGCACTCCGCCGGATATGCATCAATATTTTTGAGGCATTCTGCCAACGCGGAAGAAATCGCAAATACAATTCCGCGCTCATCAATCATCTGGGCAGAAGAGGACGCTGTCGTGAAATTCAAATACCCCCCTTCCCGCAGTTCATGTAATTTTTTGTACCACTCTTCCCTCTTGCGCGGGATAAGCTTTTTTGAATCCCGCACGCCGGCTACGGTTTCCCAATCAAAATGATTAGGCACTATAACGGCTCCGACAAAGACGGGCCCAGCAAGCGGGCCTCGACCGACTTCGTCAATTCCTATCGTATATTTTGCGCTTTTCACGAGGGTATTATACCCGACACACGAAAGCCAGGGCGTATATAACAGCAACTTGCTATCATTTTTCGGAAAATCATTTATTTTGCAATGTACTTTGGATATGTTTTCGTGTGACGGGTTATACCCTTTTGCTATACTGCCTCCTATGTCGTCAGCCCCAGAAAAAGAATTCGCTCATCTGCATACCCACTCCCACTACTCTCTGCTGGAAGCACTGCCGCAAATCCCGCACCTAGTCGCTGGAGCTGTGGCAGATTCTCCGTCTACAGGTGCCGCCACAAACGGCGGCCAAATATCTCTTGCTATAACAGACAACGGCAATCTTTACGGCGCAATCTCCTTTTACAAAGAATGCAAGGAAAAAGGAATTAAGCCCATCATAGGCGTTGATTTCTTTGTGGCGCCAAGAACTCGCCATGACAAAGAATATAGGACAGACGATTCCCCATCGCGCCTGGTGCTACTCGCAAAAGACCTTGCTGGATATCACAATTTAATACAATTGGTGTCCAAGGGATTTCTAGAAGGGTTCCATATACGCCCGCGTGTTGACCGAGAACTTCTAGAAAAGCACCGCGAGGGGCTCATTGCAATACTCCCTTGCTTAGGTGGAGAACACGCAGAGGCGCTCCGCAACCATTCCGCAGGCAGGGCCCGCGAATCGGCAAATTGGTATGCGCAAAATTACGGAAAAGATTGCTACATGGAAATTACGATTCATCCGGAAATTGAAGGGCACGAAAAGCGAATGAAAGAAATTGAAAGGCTCGCCGGCGAATTAAATATAGAGACAATGGCCGGGCATGAAGTGTATTACATGAAAAAGGAGGACGCTTTGGCGCGCGATTTGGTAGACAAAATTCGCACAGGCGGCAAGCTTGAGCGCAATCAGGACGGCAATCTTACATCAGGCGCAAACGCCGAAGGCGGAGATTCTTTTAATTCTGCCGGCGATTTCTCTTTCATCTCTCAAAAAGAGGCAGTTCAGCGCTTCGCGGGAAGAGAAAAGGCCATTCAAAATACCGCGCGCATAGCGGATATGTGCAATCTTGAATTAGAGCTGGGAACATGGGTTTTTCCCGAGTTCCCTGTGCCCCTCGGCACGACGCACGACGAAGCCTTGCGCGAATTGGCGTATTCCGGATTCAAAATCCGCGGAATGGAAGAAACGCCAGCGAATAAAGAGCGCGTAGAATACGAGCTTTCTATTATTTCCGAGAAAGGTTACTCGCCGTACTTCCTAGTCGTCGCAGATTTGCTTCGGCACGCGAGAGAAAAAGGGATTCTCACAAACACAAGAGGCTCGGCAGCGGGTTCGCTCGTTTCTTATCTCTCTCAAATCACGACCGTGGACCCGATAGATTACCAGCTTCCTTTTGAAAGATTCTTAAACCCGGAACGCCC
>JANLIP010000092.1 GCA_024654165.1 Candidatus Kaiserbacteria bacterium
TAAAACGAAGAAAGAAAAGCTATGGATTGCGAGCGAGACTAAGCGCATTCGGCTTTCATACCGCAAGAGAAAATATCGGCTGCTGTCGGTGCCGCCGGATATCCCGCGGACATTTCGTCTTCTATAAAACGGAAGAAATTAAGTTGCGCCAGTCACCAGATTTTCTATTCTAGTGTTTTGCAAAACACTAGAATAGAGAAAAGCGTTTCCCGGAGCCACACTTTCTTTTCCGAATCCAAGGAAAAAATCTAGCCTGTCGGTATTAAAGTAAACAGGCTCTAAGAAAATCTTAGAGCCTGGATACAATTAGAAATTTAATATTTGGGAATATTGAATTTCTAATTGTACGGAAGGAGCAATGCAGATTTATCTGCGTCAGGATGGCTTTCGCCGCCCTTTTCTTTTCAGATCGATTTTCGATCTTTCTGTGTGCATTGTGCACCTATTCTTGGAAATCCGTCATAAATGATGTATGATTTATAGGCGGAATCAATAAAACGGCTCTATATAAGGAAATTGCGATGCAAGATAATTGTCGGAAAATATGTACAAAAAGGAACTCATGGATGCGGGGCTCTCGGAAAAACAGGCGGATGTGTACCTAGCCTGCCTGGAGGCCGGTCCTTCCAAAATACCGGCAATCGCAAGTACCGCTCAAATAAAGCGGACAACCGTCTACGGAATCGTAGAAGAATTGGTGGCGATGGGTCTTGTGCGCAGTAGTTATAAGGGAAAGCGCCAGCTCTACGAGGCGCAGGACCCCGCGCTTATCCTCTCTATGCTGGAAGCGAAGAAGAAAAGATTGGCCGACGTTCTTCCGGGGCTCTCAAGTTTGTTCATCTCGCATCATGTGCGCCCGAAAATCAGATTTTTTGAAGGGCGCGAGGGAGTGAAAAAGATTTATGACGACGCCCTTGAATGCAAATCAAAAGAACTCAAACAGGTTGTGCGCGTGCGCCAGCACAACGAAGCGGTTGGCGATGCATTCATCAAAGAGTTCATCAGAAAAAGAATTGCGCGCGGAATCGTAACGCGCAATTTGCATCCGAAGCACGGCGACCTCTATACGAGCGAGCGCGGAATGGAAGATGTGAAATTAAAACGATACGTGCGCTACCTTCCCCCGTCAGTTTTTTACGCCGCCATCATCATGATTTACGACCACAAAGTCGCCATGGTCTCCACCAAGGAAGAAAATTTCGGATTTATCATTGAAAGCAAAGAATTTTCCAACACCCTAAGCGCCTACTTTGATTTCATGTGGGGCCTTGGGTCCAAGACCCCCGACCTTGATTAATTAAGAAACTTTTCTCTGCAATGACCGGGGAGAACCGGTTTTGTTTCTACCGACCAGAACTTTAGTGTATAACCCCGCCCAGATTCGCCGTTTTCCTCATTCTAACGTTTTGCAAAACGTTAGAATGAGGTGGAACCGGTTTTGTATTTTCTACCTACGGCCTTAGATTATCAGCATTATTTAGCCCAGCTCTTTCCTCCAGTTTCTTTGCCCCGAGAATTTCAAGTGCGTCTTTTCCGGCTTGCGATTTCTTTAGCGTGCCACGCGCATCTGATACCTGTCGGGAAATTGTTCCCTTCGAAAGCCCCCTCTTTTTTGCTGCCTCGGAGTGTGTCATTTCATTGTTGATGACATCTTCAAGCGCTTCGCGTTGGCGAGGCGGAAGAGTTTCAATGGCCTCATTCACGTCAACTGCCGTTCTGCGCAAATCGAAGGCATCACCTAATTCCGCGTCAGGACTTTCAGTCCCGTCTATTGCATTCTCGAATTGTTCTCCACCGATTTCGTTTCGCATTGCGCGTTTGCTCATATAATCACGATACGTGTTTGTTAAAATGGCGATGGCCCAGGAGAGCATACTTGCACCAACGCGAAATCCCCCTCTGGCCTCAAACATCTTAAGAGATGTCGCTTGCACCATATCCTCTGCCAGCTCCGTATTTTTTGTGAGACTTATCGCATAGCTCAGAAGTCTCGGCCGGCATTTACTGAGTTCCGTTTTAAATGTTTTCTCATCGAGCCCCCTTGGTTGACCTAAGGATTCACTCATATCATCAGTATATCAATGTTAACGCTTGACTCTCACAATGGTGGTGGGAAACCGGTTTTGTTTTTGCTAGGACGTTTGGAATTTGAAATTCGGCACTGGTCAAAACGAATCTTCCTTAATGGTTTTGTATCATTCCGCACGTTCTAACATTTTGCAAAATGTTAGAACGTGCCCTGCTCGTCTTTCTCTGCTCGTGAAACCCTTTTTATTTTCAGAATCAGAATCAGTCCAAAATCAGTGACTAACGCGAGAACTCTTATTACCCAGACCACTTTCGCTCCAATCCCCTCCATTATTCCCTCATACACTACCGTTTACTCCACCATTTCTCATTCTAACGTTTTGCAAAATGTTAGAACGTGCTCTGCACGGGCAGTGAGTTTGTGCCTCACGCTTTTCGCATCGTTGCGTTTCAGAAGAAGACCCGCAATCGCCATCTTGCGCAGATGGTCGGACGCGTTCTCGTACCCGATGTTGAGCCGTTCCGAAATATCCTCCACTGAAAGTTCCGGGTCCCTGTGTAACAAGTTCAAGATTTCCAACCGTCGGTGGTTTGCGAATCCTTTCACGAGTCGTTCAAGCCTCCGGTAGTTAGTTGTGTTGCTAGTTACATCTGCCATAGTTCCATTTTATCTCATTCTAACATTTTGCAAAATGTTAGAATGAGATTTCTTGTTCATAACTCGCGGGAGCGGTACTGAAGCGCTTCCATCATGTGACTGGGTTCTATGGTGTCGCTTCCTGCTAGGTCGGCGACGGTGCGGGCGAGCTTGATGGTTCGGGGGTATCCGAGTGGAGAAAGCTTCAGATTTCGGGCGGCGCCTATCAAAGCTTCTTCAGCTTTCGGCGATAATTTTGCAAGCTCTTCAATATGTTTTGCCTTCATATCTGCATTGGTGGACATGCCCTTCGTGTTCTTGAAACGCTCGTTCTGGCGAGCGCGGGCGGAGAGAATATTTTTGCGCAAAACTTCTGTTTCACCGGCGTCTTTCCTCTTGCGCATCGCCATCGCTTCGGGCGCGATGTCGCCCACGGAAACCCACATATCAATTCTGTCGGCGACGGGGCCCGAAATTTTGCGCCGGTATTTTTCTACCAAGTGGGGCATGCATTCACACCGCGTTGTTCCCCAAAATCCGCAGGGGCATGGATTAAGTGCGGCGATGAGCATAAAATTTGCGGGGAAAATTGCAGAGCCTTTTGCGCG
>JANLIP010000106.1 GCA_024654165.1 Candidatus Kaiserbacteria bacterium
ATGAAACAGACACAGGCTCTCCGCAGGTCCAAGTCGCGCTTTTAACGCGCAGAATTGCCGAGCTTTCCCTTCATCTTAATAAAAATCACAAAGATAAGCACTCCCGCCGGGGTCTTTTGGGGCTCGTAGCGGATCGCAGGAAGCATTTGAAGTTCTTGGAGTCTACAAACAGGCGCGCTTACGGCACGCTTGTGAAGAAACTAGGTTTGAAAAAGTAAACTTTTTCAAACAGCTTCTAGCTACTAGGTTCTAGCTTCTAGAGAAGCGATGTTTCCTTTTATTCTACTTAAGAGTAAGATTGTCAAAGTACATATTTTATAAACGCATTTTTATTATTTATATTTTTACTAGGAGCTAGGAGCTAGCCCCTAGAAGCTAATCTTTATGTCCATCGTCAAACATCCAGAACAGCGCGTAGGCGTTTTTATTGATACGCAGAATCTTTATCACAGCGCGAAGAATATTTATCACGCGCGCGTAAATTTCGGCAACGTCCTCAAGGATTCCGTCGCCGGCCGGCACTTAATCCGCGCCCGGGCGTACGTCGTTACCACAGAATCCGGAGAAGAGAAGGGCTTTTTTGAGGCTCTTGAGAAAATTGGTATTGAAGCGCGCACAAAAGACCTGCAGATATTTTTCGGGGGCGCAAAAAAGGCGGATTGGGACGTCGGTATGGCAGTTGATGCGATTACCGCCGCCCCGAGCCTAGACACAGTCATACTTTTCACAGGCGACGGCGATTTTATTCCGCTCGTTGAATACTTAAAGGTTCACGACGGATGCCAAGTGGAAGTTGTTTCTTTCGGCAAGAGCACTTCCGGCCGGCTCAAGGAAGCGGCAGACCACTTTCTAGATTTGGACAACGACCCGCGCAGATATTTATTGAACTATCGCCCCACCGGAGGTCGCCGCGGCCCTCGCGATGTAAACGTGACCTCAGACGAAGATTCCATCGCCTAATCCTTTTGGTCGAAACTGTACTCAGTTTCGACACGATTTTTGCTCCTTGGAGTACCAAGGAAAAAATCGCCTAGCGTTCGCTGCGGTAAATATACGAGAGCGCGATTGTCTGACCGAGCACCAGCAAGGTAAGCGCTTCTAATTCAAAACCCCCAAGAAGCGTGAAGTTTTGGTTGACCACCCAGCGCACATACGTCTGTGCAAGAAGGAATCCGAAAAGTAAAACAGTTGAGACAGAAAACGTCCCGACGGAAAGCCGGAAGACAAGATTCTGCCGGGATTCTTTATTCATATCAAAATGATAACACGTTCCCCAGAGAGACAGTTAGACAGCAGAATGGGTTTGGGTACGACGGGATGATATATATGCAAATACAATAAACACCAGACCTATGAGACCGGTTACTGCTTCGGGAACATGCACAAAAATTCCTACGAGCATGGAAAGAGCGAGGCCGAAAATCGCGTAGTGCGCGCCGTGTTCAAGATACGGAAGATTATCCAATGTATGTGCGCGGACGAGCGCAACGGTAAATGCCCGCACGAATATCGCGCCGATGCCGAGACCCGCGATAATCACAGGCAGGTTGGAGGTAATCGCGAATGCGCCTACGACGCCGTCAAGCGAGAACGCCGAATCCAACACGTTGAGGTAAACGAAGAGCGCGAGTCCCGCGCCGACGATGCCTGTGCTTGTCTCTACTTGAAATGACTGCGCGATGCCTTCTATGACGATAAACAGGATGGCACCAATTAGTCCCGAAATAAGAATTGTCGCCGCTTCTGCAGGGAGGAGAAACGCGCAGGCAAGGAGCACGACAAGGACAATTGCGATTTCTATCGCTTCTATACCGCCCCAGCGCGACATGTGCTTTTCTATCATCGTAATCCAATGCACCGTCTTCCTGTCGTTGAAGAAATATTTGAGCGAAACAAGAAGCAAAAACACGCTTCCGAAGGAAGCGATGGCCACATGAGCGCCCGCGAGATATGTCCCGTATTGAACCGAATCAGTAAATGCAAGAATCGTTACAAAAATAGGGGAAAGGCCGGCGGCAGCCGCAACGATAAGTATGGGAAGAACGAATCGTGTTCCGAAAACCGCTACCGGAATTCCCCAAACGAGGAAACGCCTCTGCCAGCGCTCATCCATCCGCGCGAGCACCTTGGCGTTTACTACCGCATTGTCAAAAGAGAGCGTTGTTTCAAGAATGGCGAGCAGGGCGACGAGAAAGAGCGCATTCAAACCGCCCCATATGAAAGCGACGATGAGAACAACGCCTGAAATGATTGCCGGAAAAATGAGGACTTTCATACTGTTGCCACTATCCTAGCACAAAGCATGTTGTTACAGGCAAAATGTGTCCATTGCCTGAAAACTTTGCTAAACGGCTTGTTTTTTGTTATGGTCTATTCATTAGTAAATAGCCGTGGTGCTTAGACAGGCAGGGCTGGCCCCCAAAGAAATCGGGCTCGCTACTGAAGTCTAGGCATCACCAAAGACAAATGCAGAAAAAGGAGTATTCCCTTGAAATAGGGGGAAAAATATTAACGGCTGAATTTAATAATTGGGCCGACCAAGCGAACGGGAGCGTGCTTGTCCGGCTGGGCAACAGCGCGGTCTTGGCGACTGCCGTTATGGGTTCCAAAGAATCCAACTTGGATTATTTCCCGCTCTCCGTTGAGTACGAGGAAAAATTTTACGCAGTCGGAGCGATTTTGGGCTCGCGATTCATGCGCAGAGAGGGAAGACCTTCTGATGAAGCGATTCTCTCGGGCAGAATGGTAGACCGCACCATCAGACCGCTCTTTCCTAAGGGCTTAAAGCGCGACGTGCAGATAATTCTCACTGTACTATCTATAGAAGACTACGACACGGACGTGCTTGCGATAAACGCGGCATCGCTCGCACTCGCGACTTCCAATATTCCGTGGAATGGACCGGCTTCTGCTGTGCGCCTGGAGCTCGGCGGAGAGAGCGGTTCTTATATCGTCAACCCGACATACAAAGAGCGCGAAGCGGAAGGAGTTCGCATGGACCTTTTGGCCTGCGGAAAAGACGGCCTCATCAACATGATGGAAGTTGGCGCTTCCGAAGTGGGGGAGGAGGTGCTGGAAAAAGCGCTGGCGCAAGCAAGTATTGAAATTGAAAAGATTCAGGCGTGGCAGAAGCAGATTGTCGCCGAACTAGGGGTACCGAAGCAGACGTTCAACGCACCTGCGACAACGCCGGAGCTTGAGGCGGCATACGAAGAAATTGTCGCGCCGAAACTCGCCGCTCTAAACGGCACGTTCTCAAAAGAGAGCACCGGAGCGATGAAAGCCGAGTGGATAAAGACGGCGACTGAAAAACTTCCCGACATTACGCCGGAGAGAATCAATTCGTACTACGAGGAACGCGTTGATGCCTACGTGCACGAGCTCGCGCTCACGCACGGAAAGCGCGTTGACGGCCGTGCATTTGATGAAATCCGCCCTCTTCACGCTCAAGCCGGCGGAGTTTCTCCGGTAATTCACGGGAGCGGGATTTTCTATCGCGGAGAAACGCACGTTTTGGCGGCGCTTACCTTGGGAGGCCCGGGCGATGCACAACTCTTGGACACCATTGAATATCAGGACACGAAAAAATCGTTCATGCTCCACTACAACTTCCCGCCGTTCTCGGTCGGAGAAACGGGGCGTGTCGGCGGAATGAACCGCAGAATGACCGGCCATGGAGCGCTCGCGGAAAAAGCCCTGCGGGCCGTGCTTCCTACGAAAGAAAAGTTCCCGTACACCATACGCATCGTTTCTGAATGTCTCGCATCCAACGGTTCAACATCAATGGCGACGGTCTGCGCAGGCACCTTGGCACTCATGGACGCAGGAGTTCCGATTGAACGCCCAGTCGCAGGTATCGCGATGGGGATGATGAGCGACGCGAAAACGGGCGCATACAAAGTTCTTACTGACATTCAAGGGCCGGAAGATCATCACGGCGACATGGACTTCAAAGTCGCAGGAACTTCTAAAGGAGTTACAGCGGTGCAGATGGACGTGAAAGTTGAGGGCGTATCGCAGAAGGCGCTGAATGAAGCATTCGCACAGGCAAAGAAGGCGCGATTGCAAATCCTCGGAGTCATTGAAAAAGAACTTTCTGCTCCGCGCGCCGACATTAGTCCTCGCGCTCCGAAAATTCTCACCATCAAAGTTAAAGTTGACCAAATCGGCCTCGTCATCGGCCCCGGCGGAAAGACAATCAACGGCATCCGCGAGAGGACTCTCTGCGATGACATTACGATTGAAGAGGACGGCACCGTCTTCGTGACGGGGAAGAACGGCACGGCAGACGCGGCGCTCAAAGAAATTTATGACCTTACGCGCGAATACATGGTGGGCGAGAGATTGGAAGGCCCCGTCGTGCGCATGCTTGATTTCGGCGCGTTCGTGCAAATCGGCCCCAACACCGACGGGCTCGTGCACGTTTCCGAAGTCGCACCCTTCAGAATTGACAAAATTTCCGACGCAGTTTCCATCGGAGACATTGTCCCTGTTGTCATTAAAGAAATTGACGACAAAGGGCGGTATAATCTATCCATCAAGGCAGCTGATCCGGAGTTTGCTTCCCGCAAGGGGCTCACTCCGTCCAAGGGCGGCCCCGATTATGGACGAAACGAATCCGACAGACACCACAGCAGCAAACCCCGCCACCGGATCTAATCCTGCACCGGCCCAGATAGGCGCGCCCGCGCCTTCGCCTTCTGCGAATATTCTACTTGTCCCGCCGGTTGTAGGAAAAGTATCAGACGAAAAAGCCATGCACGATGATATCGCGCGTATTCTTGAGGAAGTAAAGCTTCCAGAGCGCAGAGAATTTGAAACAAGCGCAGACGCTTCAAGAAAGAAAGCGGATGAAGAAAAAGCCGCGGCGCTAAAGTCGGCGCCCGTTCAACCCGCACCGGAGAAAGTTGCCCGACCAGAAAGTACGGCTGATCAAAAAACTGAAACAAAAAAAGAGGAGGAGCTTTTAATTACGCCAATACACACATTAAAAGACGACCTTCAAAGCGCCGTGCGCAACACAAAGATGTCGCTCGTACACGCCGTTGCTCTTGAAGAAGAGAAAAGGCGAAGGCAAGAAAAAATGGATGTCGGGGGGCAGAAAGAAAAACCGCGCAATGTCGCCGGCATCGTTCTAGGAATATTTGTTCTTATCGTCCTTGTTGCAGGCGGTACCTACAGCGTATATTCTATCAAACAAAAAACAGCGCCCGCGTCTGGCGCCTTGCAAGATACTCCGCTGTTCTTTTCTGACAAAACAGTGCCCTTTTCGCTTGAATCGTCTTCCGGAACTGATTTAAAACGCACCCTTGCGCAAGCCCTGAACGCTCCCAAATCTTCCCTCGGGGCGATTATGCGCATCATGCCCGTTGTCGTTGGCACGGATGCAAGCGGTGCGCAGACACAACGCGTAGCCACGATTGAAGAATTTCTAAAAGCGATTGCTGCACAGACCCCGCCGGATCTTATCCGAGCATTTCAAGGCAATTTTCTCCTAGGAATCCATACACATACTTCAAAAAACACGGCGATCCTTGTCATACCGGTTTCCTCCTATGAACGAGCTTTCGCCGGCATGCTTGCTTGGGAGGCTGGGCTGAATGAAGGCCTGGCTCCTATCTTTACCCCAGTGCCTCCGCTTACGGTAGACGCGGGCGGGCTACTGGTCAACAGAAAATTTGAGGACAGCGTCGCAGAAAACTTTAACGTGCGCGTGCTCAAGGACGACAGCGGGGAAGTGAAGATGATGTATTCTTTCCCGACGCGCAACATACTGGTAATCGTAGAGAATCCCGAGGCATTCACTGAAGTCCTGGGGCGATTGCGAGCGGCCCGTCAGCTCTGATAATGTTTCTTTTTTGATTTAAGTCGTGTATCATGTCGGGAATGAAACACCTAAATACAGAGGAATTGAACGAATTGCGAGCGATGCTTGATGCGGAACTAGCGTCGCTTGAAGAAGAACTCGCTTCGCATGGAAAATCAGCTCCGGAGTCCGGGGATTGGCAGGGGACTACAGGCGGGCTCACAGGCGAGGAGGCCGATCCAAATGATGCGGCCGACCAAATGGAAGAATTGGCGACGAATGTACCTCTGGTAGAGGAGCTTGAAAAAAGATACAAGGAAGTAGCGAGCGCACTGCAAGATATGGATCACGGAGTTTACGGCATCTGCGAAGATTGCGAAGACTTAATCCCGATAGATAGGCTCCGCGCAAATCCCGCCGCGCGCAAGTGCGTTTTGCATAGTAAGTAGGCAGATAGGCACTAGAAAAGCATTATCCACTTTGTTCGCTACTGGCTATGAGCTACTGGCTGTAAGTCCCGACGCATGGGTCGGGACCCCGACAAAACGTCGGGGCTAGAAGCTTTGAAATTGTCCACTACAGCCACTATAAACTCTAGGCCACTAGAGGTAAGCTGACCGAATGGGCAATAAGCAGAAAATCGCTTCCGGGTTCGCCAGGATTTTTGGCGCACAGCCCGCGCTCCCGCGCGCGCACGTTGTCTCTGTAGAGACAGACATCGCAAAGGGCCTGCATGCATTCACCATCGTGGGGCTTCCAGATAAATCAGTTGAGGAAGCGAAAGACAGAATGGCTTCGGCAATAAAAAACGGCGATTTTGAATCTCCGAAAAAAAGCAACAAGAAAATAGTCGTCTCGCTCGCGCCCGCCACGTTGAAGAAAGAGGGCGGGGCTTTTGATTTGCCGATGGCGCTTTGTTTTCTCCTCGCCTCGGAGCAAGTGAAATTTAATCCGGCTGGCAAGATATTCGCGGGCGAATTAGCGCTTGACGGGGAAGTGCGCGGAATCCTCGGCGCGCTTTCAATCGCAATCACCGCGCGCGACAAAAATATCAAAGAATTTTTCTTGCCGGAAGAAAATTTGGAGGAAGCATCTCTCGTGGACGGCGTTACGCTCTTCGGCGTCAGCTCGCT
>JANLIP010000115.1 GCA_024654165.1 Candidatus Kaiserbacteria bacterium
CTTCACTCTAGAGTGAAGTATCGGGATTTTACCTATATTCCCTATCGTGATTCCCTATCGTGCGTACGACGTGAGCCATGCGGAGAGTTCTTTGAAGGCTCCGCGGTTGAAAACGCACATTCGCACACGTCCCCGTTTGTGCGTGGCAATAAGACCCGATTGCTCAAGTATTTGCATCTGTTTATACAACCACGGTAGTTTCGTCCCAAAGGGTTCGCCTAGCTTTGAGAGCGACATCGCGCCATTTTTTTGTAGACGCATGAGCAGCTCTCTGCGCAGCGGCAACCCGAGCGCATCAAGCATAAGGTTGCTGTTCTTTTCCGAATCTCCAGTGGTATAGGTGCGGGACTCGCGCATGCGCGCGGCGGCGCGCGCGGCTGAAATCCTCTCCCCCTGTTCCCTCCGCTTTCGCACTCTCCGTATTCTTTCCTTATTCCAATACTTCATTATGGAATGAAGTATAGGGATTAGAGTTCGGCCGTCAAGAAATGCGTGTGTTTAGCCGATTTCTTCTGTCCGCCTGCCCTGCTCCGATGTTTGCTTAAAAATATATTTTTTGTTTATTATATAAACAATAACCGCAAGGATCGTGGTGATTATCGTCTGCGAAAGAATGTACCAAATGTGCAGATACTCCACGAGCGCATACATAAGAGCGGTGTTGAGCCCCAGATTCACGACTTGCATGGTCAGGTAGAGGGGTAGTTGCAAATGCAGTTGGTCTCTGGAATTGTCCTGAAATGTCCAGAATTTCTGGAGAGTAAAACTCACCAAAAATGAAACAAGGAACGCTGCGACAGTGGAAAATAGATAGTAGACGTGTAGAACATCCGTCAGCACATAAAGAACGATTATATTTACGGCAAAAGCAAGACCGCCCGCAATCAGGTACCTGAAAATCTGTTGATGCTTTCTCACTAGTTGAAGCGCTGTATCTATCATACGGACTCTAAGAACTTAATTTCTTTTGCAAGTAAATAACTTGACCCTTAACCCCACTCGCGCCAAAACATAAAGCGCCAGAGTTTTGAAAGTCTGAAATGCATAAATAATGGATTTGGGAATTGAAATGGAAGTGTGCTCCGCCTTGTAGTTACAGCGTATGGGAATCTCCCCTATTTTAAGATTGCAGTATCCGGCCTGCGCGATTATTTCAAAACCGAAAAGAAAGTCGTCGGAGGTTTCTTCAAGGGCGACGGTTTCCGCCAGCTTCCTTGTATAAACCCTGAACCCCGTGTGAAATTCAGATACTGGAAGACCGAGCACGAAACGCTCAATTGCGCTTAGGCCGATATTCGCGAGATAGCGTGACCACGGCATCCCGTCCCGCAATGGCTGTTTGATATCAAAAAAACGCGAGCCCAAGACCAAGTCATGCCCTTCCCTCGCTTTCGCGAGTGCCAAAGGAACGGCCGAGGGGTCGTACTGTCCGTCGCCGTGTAAATCTACGATATATTCCGCTCCGAGTTCCAAACCTTTCTTGATTGAATATTTTACATTCCCTCCGTATCCGGTATGTGCGTGCGTATAGCATTCTATGCCAAGCTGTTTAGCAATCTCAAGCGTGTTGTCAGTGGACGCGTCATCAACAAGAATAATCCTATCCACGGAACCGGGAGGAATTCGTTTGTACGTGTTCCCCAGAAGATGACCGCAGTTGTAGGAAAGTATGACGCAAACGGATTTCCCGCTCTCGTTTGACATGATTGGACACTATAACACAGCAAGTATAGTATGGCTGAGATGAAGGCCGTTATTCTTGCCGGAGGTTCGGGCACCAGGTTGCACCCGCTCACGCTTGTTACCAACAAGCACCTGTTACCAGTGTTTAACAAACCGGTCATTTACTACGCGATTGAAAAGCTGGTTGATGCGGGCATAACGAAGATAATGGTTGTCACCTCCCCGCACCACATTGATGCGTTTGTAAAACTTCTCGGCTCGGGCCAGCATTTCGTGCCAAAAACGACAAACGCAAAACAAATTCAGATAGTGTACGGAATACAAAACGAGCCGAACGGCATCGCCTACGGCCTCTTTATCGCCGAAGATTATATAGGCGACGACAATTGCGTGCTTTTCCTTGGCGACAATATCTTCATGGATGACATCGCGCCCGCCGTGAAAAAGTTCAAAAAGGGCGCGACTGTTTTTTTGAAGAAAGTGCCCGACCCAAAGCGCTTCGGCATCGCAGAGATGAATAAGAAAGGAAAAATAATATCGCTAGAGGAGAAACCCGCAACACCTAAAAGCAATCTCGCCGTTACCGGCCTCTATATATACGACAACACCGTCTTTGATAAAGTCAGAAAAATCCCGCCGAGCGCGCGGGGTGAATATGAAATCACATCGGTGAATTCTCTGTACCTTGAAGAGGGCACGTTGCGCCCGCAGGTGCTAAAGAAAGAATGGTTTGATATCGGCAATATTGAGAGTCTGCACAAAGCTTCCTTATTTATGAAAAAACGCTCGCACAATGACAAATAAATATACGAGGCGGACCATAGTAACCGGTGGGGCTGGCTTTATCGGCAGTCATTATCTTAACTACGCGGTCAAGAAGTATCCGCGGGAACTCTTTATCAATATTGACGCACTAACCTACGCGGCCGACTTGCGCAACATCACCGTCCAAAACAAGAAGAATTACGCATTTGAAAAAGCGGATATCTGCGACATGCCCGCGATGACGCAGATATTTGATACGTACAAACCGACACATATCATTCACTTCGCGGCCGAGACCCACGTGGACCACAGCATTACGGACCCGAGCCTTTGCATTAAAACGAACGTGGAAGGCACCAACAACCTCCTGCAACTCGCGCGCGACTACAAATTATCCAGATTCCACCTTATCTCAACCGATGAAGTCTACGGCGACCTGAAGCTGAATGCGGCGCCGTTTACTGAAGAATCTCCCTACAACCCGCGCAACCCTTACAGTGCCTCAAAAGCGAGCGCAGAACTCTTACTGCTTTCCTACATACAAACCTACGGCCTCCCCGGTGTGATAACAAGAAGCTCTAATAACTATGGGCCCGGTCAGGACACGACGAAGCTCATACCGAAATTCATCAACAATCTGCTGCAGGGAAAGAAAGTGCCTCTTTATGCCACCGGAGGAAATGTCAGAAGCTGGCTTTACGTGGAAGACAACGTGATGGCAACGGACCTCATCTTTCGCAAAGGAAAGAGCGGGGAAATATACAACATCGGCAGTCGAGCAGAATATACAAACCTTGAAGTGACCAAAACCCTGCTGCGCAGCCTCCGCAAAACGGAGGAAGAAATAGAGTATGTTGCCGACCGCCCGGGACACGATTTCAGGTATGCGCTTTCCAGTAAAAAAATAGAAAATGAACTTAGGTGGAAGCCACGCATTGCATTCGACAAGGGAATAAAAAAGACCGTGG
>JANLIP010000122.1 GCA_024654165.1 Candidatus Kaiserbacteria bacterium
CCTGCGGAGGCGGAGCGGACTCAAATGAAGGCGGCGGTGCGGATTCCTGCGGAGGAGGCGCGAAAGAAGGCGCCGGAGCCGTCCCCGTTTGCTGGTATTGCTGATACGTTTGCTGCTGTTCTCCGGTCATTTCTCTGGGCGGTTCCCCGGGTACCCCTTGCATTGGCTCTGACCCGTCTACAGGCGAATCAGCAGATTTCGTGGCTTGGCCTGCCGACCATGGACCGGTCGGCGGCATCTGTCGATCCTCGCCCTCGCGGTAATTTCTCGGATTCGGCATTTGGCGCGCTTCCGGTCGCATCATACCTTGTCCGTCTTCGGGAGGGCGCCTCATGTCAAACCTTGGACGTTCTCCATTTTCTCGCGGTTCGCCCTGTTCCCTAAAACCTGCCGGATTATTCTCAAACAACTTCTTGCACTCTTCTTCAGACGCGCAGGGCATTTTCCCCGGAGGCACTTCAAAGCCACGGCGCTCAATCGCGCGCTCTTGCCCGTCTACAGGTGCCGACCATGGACCGGTCGGCCCGAATTCTCTTCCATCTCCGGATGGTGGGCCGAATCCTCGGCACGCCTCCGGATTTGATTCGCACAAAGCCTTGCATTCTTCGGGCGAGCTGCAACCCAGGGGCCCGTTTCTGTTTCCGCCTCTGTCCTCGGCACCTTGTGGCGGTTCTTGCTGGTCTCTATTTCCACCGAACCCGTGTTCCTCGGCGAATTTCATGCACTCCTCGCGGTGAGCGGGGTCGTCGCAGAAGGTCTTGCACTCCTCGCCCTTGCACCCGCCGGGGCCTCCGCTATTCCTAAATTCTTTTGACCTCTCCGCTTCCTCTTTGGTCATGAATCCATTTTCAACAGCGAATGCCGTGCATTCTTCCGCGTGCGCTCCGTCCTCGCAATAATTTCTGCATTCATTCCCTCGGCACCCGCCGGGCCCCTGTTTATTGCCCATCTTTCTCGCGTTTTCAACCTCGTCTTTTGACATCATTCCGTTTTCCTCCGCAAATGCTATGCACGCGTCCATGTGGTCGGGATTATCGCAATATGTTCTGCATTCCTCGCCCTTGCATCCTCCGGGCCCGGGCTTCCCCACGAATTTTCGCGCGCGCTCCAGCTCCTCGGGTGACATCAATCCGTTTTCTTCGGCGAATTTGAAACACTCCTCGCCGTGGGCGGGGTCATCGCAATACGTTTTGCACGCTTCGCCTCGGCATCCGCCGGGCCCGTCGCGGTTTCCCATTTTGCGCGCCATAACCGCTTCTTTTTCCGTCATAAATCCGTTCTCAAGGGCGAAGGCTACGCATTCATCCATGTGGCCGGGGGTTTCGCAGTATTGTTTGCAGGCCTCGCGCCTGCATCCGCCGGGCCCCGGCTTGTCGCCAAGCTTCTTCGCGCGCTCTAGCTCCTCCTTGGGCATCAAATTATTTTTCTCCGCGAATGAGATGCACTCTTCAAAATGCCCGTCGCCGTCGCAATACGCCCGGCATTCTTTCTCGCTACGGCACCCGCCGGGCCCGCCATTCGCCCGCACCTCGCGCGCGATGGCGATTTCCCGCTCGGGGATAAGATTATGTTCTTTCGCGAAATCCAAACATTCGTCAATATTATTTTCCTCATCGCAATACGTTTTGCACTGCAAGCCAACGCACCCGCCGGGGCCTTTTTCTGTCCCCATCGCCCGCGCTATCTTTATCTCCTCCTTGCTCATGAGCCCGTGAGATTCGGCGAACGCGATGCAGGCGCCGCTGTTTGCGGGTAGGTCGCAATAGGTTTTGCACTGTTCTTTGGACGTGCAGTTGCCGAGCTCGGCAACAGGGAAAGTGACCGTACTTTCTTGTGCGAACGCGACGCCGGCCAAAAGCAGTGTTCCGGCGAAGATTCCGAGAGCGCTAAATTTGTTACTCATAGTGTCATTGGGTGTTATTGGAACGGGTTAGTTTTAACGTTCTCGTAAGGATTGGTTTTCACGTCCTCCAGCGGGTTCGTCTTCACGTCCGCGAAAGGATTCGCCGCCCCCTCCGCCTCCGCTTTTGCCGCGGTTACCGCGCCCTCCCATCCGCGGTCGTAGCCGATGTAATATCCGCCAATAAGCCCCAAGATTACTCCCGCGACCGCCCCGATAATCACTTTTGTGTTGTCCATAAAAATATTAGAGTTGTTAAATTATGCATTCATTATAGCCCGCCGTACCGGTGCGGATTGTGTCAATGTTGATAAGATGGAACAAAGGCGGATAATCAAATACCCAAGGGGAAATATGTACATCAAGGTGCGAGTGAAAACGGGGCAGAAAAAAGAAAGCGTTGCAGAAGGCGCTAAGGGATCTTTTGCGATATCCGTAAAAGAAAAAGCGGAAAGAAATTCCGCGAATACGAGAGTTATCAAAGTAATCGCAGAAAAACTCGGAATTCCCGTCAAAAAGATAAGAATAATAAGCGGGCACCATTCGCCGTCCAAGTTGCTATCCGTCCCCGAGTAGCCGAGTAAACAGCTGGTGCGGCCGTTTTCCACAGCTTTGTTGACAGATACCCCCTAGGGGGTATACTTGTGGCATTATTGGCAAGTTAGCCTATTGGCTTCTACTAACTACTAACTACTAACTACTCATATGATGTACTACTACGGGAATTTTGACGGCGGATTTTTACCGTTCCACTTTTTGGGTTTTATCGGAATGCTCGCGTTCTGGGCTTTGGTCATCGCAGGCATTGTCTGGCTCGTGCGAAACGCGTCTGGCACAAGCAACGGTTCAACTACTTCCGCGCACGGTTCGCCTTTGGATATTCTTAAGACGCGCTACGCAAAGGGCGAGATTACGAAAGAGCAGTTTGAAAGCATGAAAAAGGACATCCACGGATAAATACATCTTATGGCAAATGAAATTACTGCTCCTCGAAGCAAAGCTTCGAGGTATCCAAAGCGAAATTCTCCGAAGCCATCTACCCTCCTTCGCCAAGGCTACGGAGGGTTCTCCTCGCCCTCATCCCCGCAGCAAGCTACGAAGTATTCGGCGAAGGAGAATAAAATCACGCAGAGGCTCCGCATAATTGAGGGGCAGGTGCGCGGTTTGCGGGAAATGATAGAGCGCGGAAAGTATTGCATTGACGTTATCGCGCAGAGCTCCGCGGTGAAGCAGGGGCTTTCAAATGTGGAGGATATGATTTTGGAGGAGCATCTTTCAACCTGCGTCGTGAAGCAGATAAGAAACGGGAGCGCTAAGAAGGCGGTCGGGGAAATTCTCACCGTCTACAAACTCAAGCGCAGGTGACTATATGCTTATTCGCGCGAATAAGCACATAACGGCGAGTAACTATAAATACCGAATACAAAATACCGAATACCGAATACCGAATACCGAATACTGAATACTGAATACATTTTATGGCACAACAAACTCTAAAAATCCGAGGTATGCATTGCGCGAGCTGCGCGGCTATCATTGAGAAGACTCTCAAGAAAGTTGAGGGGGTGGATTCTGTGGAAGTTAATTACGGCACTGAAGCGGCAAAGATTTCATACGACGAAGCGAAAACAAATCCTCATCACCTTTCGGAAAAGTTAAAACCGCTCGGGTATTCTTTTATAGAACCAATTGCCGTTTCGGCCTCCCACGACCATTCTTCTAATAAATCTCCGAGCGCAAAAGATATGGGAATGTCTGAAGACGAACACGCAGCACACCTCGGGCTCAATCAGTCAAAAGAAGAAAAGCTGGCCGAGCTTGCAGATATGAAATGGAAAGTTATTTCCGCGATACCGCTTACCGTGTTCAGCGCCTTCGTCTTGGCGTGGGAAACTTTTGCCCAATTCAATATCGCTCCGGCGGTCCCGTATTTTTGGGAAGAATTTTTTCATCATCTCCTGCCTCTCATGGCGACGTACATGCTTTTTGTCGTCGGCAAGCCGTATTTGCTCGGGCTTTACCGATTTCTCCGCTATGGGCACGCCAACATGGACACTCTCATCGGCCTCGGAACTTCCGCCGCGTATCTCTACAGCTTCGTTATTTCCGCGTTTGAAGAATCGCTCCGGCCATTCATCAATGTTGAGCAATCGTATTACGATGTAACGATTATCGTCATCGCTTTTATCGCGCTCGGTAAATACTTGGAGGCGCAGTCAAAATTAAAAACAGGCGATGCGATAGAAAAACTGCTGAACTTGCAGGCGAAAACCGCCCTTGTCATACGCGATGGGAGAGAGGTAGAGATTCCAGTGGACCAAGTTGTCCACGGCGAGCTCATTATCGTAAAACCGGCGGGGAAAATCCCCGTGGACGGGGTTCTCACAGAGGGGGAATCATTTGTGGACGAATCTATGATTACAGGCGAGCCGATGCCGGTAAAAAAAGCCGCGGGCGACACGGTAGTTGCGGGGACGCTCAACACAAGCGGCTCATTTACATTCAAGGCGACGAAAGTCGGCTCCGAAACGATGCTCGCTCATATTGTGAAAATGGTACAAGAAGCGCAGGGAAGCCGAGCACCGATTCAGGCGCTCGCGGATAAAATTTCCGGTGTTTTTGTGCCGGTTGTGCTCGTAATTGCGTTCTTGTCGCTTGGGCTCTGGCTCGCCGTCGGCTCGCAGTATCTAGGATTTTCTCAAGCGCTTTCTTTTGGGCTGGTTTCTTTTGTCGGGATTCTCGTAATCGCATGTCCGTGCGCTCTGGGGCTTGCAACGCCGACGGCGATTATCGTCGGCGTCGGCAAGGGTGCGCGTGAGGGGATTCTCGTCAAAGACGCGGCGACGCTTGAAAAACTGCACAAAGTGAGCGTAGTCATCATGGACAAGACGGGGACGATAACCCGCGGCAAGCCGGAGCTCGTGTCGCTTAAGAATATGTCGCAAAAAAGCGATGTAGAAATTATCGCGATACTTGCATCGCTTGAAAATAAATCCGAGCATCCGATAGCTCATGCCGTTGTTTCCTATGCAAAAGACAAAGGTGTCGCCCTTTTGCCTGTTGAGAAATTTGAAATGGTCAAAGGCAAGGGGATTGCCGGTGTCGTGGATGGTGTTAAGTATTTCTTGGGTTCACCAAGGTCCGACCTTGGGAATCCGGATTTAAGGTCGGACCTTTATAAATCCTTAGAGAAAGATACGTCCGAAGGAAAAACACCCGTCGCCCTTGTTTCGGGAAATGCGGTTCTCGCCGTGGCGATGATAGCCGATCAAATAAAGCCGGAAGCGGTTACTGCGGTGAAAGATTTGCACGCGCTCGGAATCAAAACAGTGATGCTGACGGGGGACGACAAAAATACCGCCCGCTTCATCGCGAGCCAAGTCGGAATTGACGAAGTCGTCGCGGAGGTTCTGCCGGAAGACAAGTTGAACAAAATAAAAGAATTTCAGG
>JANLIP010000133.1 GCA_024654165.1 Candidatus Kaiserbacteria bacterium
ATCAAATCTTTTGAGCGTCACATCACGGAAGAAAAATCCGATTTCGGGAGAGGGGGAATGCGCACTAAATTTGGAATTGCAAAGAAACTCGCGCGCCAAGGTATTACAACACATATAGCGAATGGCAAAAGGCGCGGAGTGCTCTATGATATAAGCAAGGGTCTTCCTGTCGGGACGAAGTTTTTGCCCAAATAGAAACCCCCTAAGTCCTATTTATGATAAATCAAACCTTAAAGATTTTTCTCATTGCCGTCTTTTTTCTCATGCCATTTGAAGCGGAAGCGGTTGTGATATCCAAGCCGTTTGAAGTTTCCGGATGGCTTCCGTATTGGCGTACGGCAACGAGCACTGCGGACGCGATGCAGCATCTGGATGTTTTTACCGAAATCAATCCGTTCGTCTACACGGTGAAGCTGGACGGTACTTTGAATGACGCGGGAAATATGGGGGAGGAGCCGTGGACTTCTCTGCAGAAAGCGGCAAAAGACAAAAAGGTCCGCTACATACCGACAGTTATGTGGTCTAACGCCGAGGCGATGCACCGGATATTGAGCAAGCAGAAAACACGCATCGCCCTTGAGGACGAGATTACGGCTTTGGTAAAAAAGAACGGTTTTGACGGCATTGATATTGATTTTGAAGGTAAGCGTGCAGAAACGGGACCATATTTCTCCACGTTCCTGAAGGGCTTGTATCAGAGAATGGGAAAGAAATGGGTGATGTGCACGATTGAATCGCGTACGCCCGTTGCCGACAGGTACTTCGGCTCCACGCCGCCGAAAGATGCCGGAATATACGCGAATGATTTTGTCGCAATCAATAAATACTGCGACCGCGTCCGCATCATGGCGTACGACCAGCAGGGCATTGACCAAAAGCTGGCACAGGCGCACGAGGGAGAGCTCTATGCTCCGGTTGCCGACACGGCGTGGGTTGAAAAGACTATTAAAGTTGCGATGAAGACAATAAACAAAAAGAAGATTGTGATCGGGGTTCCAACGTACGGATATGAATACGATGTAACCGCGTATGCGGACGGCTATATCTATAATCTGCTGTGGTCATTCAATCCGGGGTACGCGTGGCCCATTGCGCAGGCATTCGGCGTGACGCCCTCGCGCAGCAGTTCCGGAGAAATGAGTTTCTCTTATATGGCTACTTCTAGCGTAAATGTGCCTGCAGTTCCGGACGGGACCACGACTCCGATGTTTCTCGGGAATCAGGCGGCGGCAACGGCGCTCCTCATTGCGAGTTCAACAAATTCGCACAGCACGTTCCGCTACATGGTATGGAGCGATGCGCAGGCAATAAAAAGTAAAATTGATTTAGCAAAAAAGCTGGGCGTGCGCGGCGTCGCGATTTTCAAAATTGATGGAGGCGAGGACCCCGCGATGTGGGGGGTGCTCAAGTAATCTTGTTTTTAAGCCCTAAACAAGGTATAGTATTGAGAATCTCCCTCGCGGAGTTTTTTAATTCATGGAAATAAGAAATATCGCAATCATAGCTCACGTAGACCATGGGAAAACCACGCTTACCGATGCGCTTTTACGGCAGACGGGCGTCGCCGAAGAAGGCGTCTCCATGGATTCAAACGCACTGGAACTTGAGCGCGGAATCACGATTTACTCCAAGAATGCCGCGATTTTCTATAAAGACACAAAAATAAATATCGTAGACACGCCCGGCCACGCCGATTTCGGCTCGGAAGTTGAGCGCGTCTTGCGTTCCATTGATTCGGTGCTCTTGGTGGTAGATGCGCAGGAGGGCCCGATGCCGCAGACGCGCTTCGTGCTCAAGAAATCATTGGAGCTGGGATTGAAGCCAATAGTCGTCATCAACAAGATAGACAAACCCGCGGCGGATCCTGCGCGCACGGAAGAGCAGGTGCTGGAACTTTTCATGGAGCTCGGGGCAAGCGACGAGCAGACTAATTTCCCGGTGGTCTACACAATCGGCCGGCAGGGAATTGCAAAGTTGAAACTTGCTGACGAATCAACAGACCTTACACCGCTTCTAGAAACAATTCTCAAGCATGTTCCGGCCGTAGATTCAGAAAAAAAGAGCGGAACGCTTCTTTTACAGCCATTCAACCTCGGATACGACAATTTCCTCGGGCGTCTGGCGGTAGCCCGCGTTTACAGCGGTGCGTTGAAAGACGGTGAAAATGTTTTTATAAAAAAGCCGGATGGCACAGCGCGTACAGGGAAAATCACAAAGATGTTTACTTTCCGCGGGCTCGCACGAGTGGAGACGAAGGAGGTCGGCTCGGGGGATATTGTGCTTATCGCGGGCCTGCCGGATATTTACATAGGCGAAACTGTTACGACAAACGTGGATGCGGAACCGCTTCCTGCGATTGAGGTAGACCCGCCGACCATCGCGCTTAATTTCCTCGTCAATAATTCTCCTTTCGCAGGTCGCGAGGGCAAGTTTGTCACATCGCGCCAAATCCGCGAGCGATTGGAGCGCGAGCTTGAAATCAACGTCGGATTGCGTGTTGATTTTGCTCCGGAACGCGACGAAAAGGCGCAGGGCCCCGAAGGGTTCAAAGTTTCCGGACGAGGCGAGCTCCACATCGCGATTCTTTTGGAGCAGATGCGCAGAGAGGGCTACGAGCTTCAGGTATCCCAACCGCAGGTTATTTTCCATGAGAAAAACGGCCAAAAGACTGAACCTTTTGAAGAAACCATCGTAGATGTGCCGAGCATATATCAAGGCGTAGTTATTGAGCGTTTGGGCCTCCGGAAATTCGTGATGAAAGACATGAAAGTGCATGAAAATCAGATGCGCATCACTTTTGAAGGGCCGACGCGCGGGCTCTTGGGATACCGTAGTTCATTTATATTAGATACAAAAGGCGACGGCATTTTGTCGTCGCGCGTTATCGGCTTCCGCTCGTTTGCTGGGGAGATAAAGAAGCGCGCAGTCGGCTCAATGATTTCAATGACGACAGGCAAGGCGCTTGGTTATTCTCTCTGGAATTTGCAGGACCGCGGAATACTTTACATCGTGCCCGCCACGGAAGTGTACGAGGGAATGGTGATAGGCAACACTTCCAAGGGCGAAGAGATGGCAGTGAACCCTACGAAGAACAAAAATCTTACCAACGTCCGGTCTTCTTCTTCTGACGAAGCGCTCACGCTCGTGCCCCCATACGAACTCTCTATTGAGCGCGGGCTTGAAGTGATGGCGGAAGACGAATATTTGGAAATTACTCCTACGAGCGTCCGCCTGCGCAAACAATATCTTACAGAAATTGACCGTTCTCGCGCACATCGCGGAAATTAAATTCCCGAGGTGACTCCTCACCCATCGGGGGAGGTGTCTCCTCGGGCATTTGGATTCTCAAGGTGAGACCTTGGGAGTGACTCTTTAAGGTCTCA
>JANLIP010000075.1 GCA_024654165.1 Candidatus Kaiserbacteria bacterium
GCGCCGGCGCGCTTCGGGCCCGAGGTGGGCAAAATAAAGGGTCGGGGCTGGCTTGGGCTCGCGTTTTATCTTCGTGCTTCCGCGCACTTCGCAGTTAATAGATATCATCGCTGCCGGAGAATTTCCAAAACGCACTGCGAGCGGATCGTACCTTCCGCCGGAAGCAATGGAAATGCGCACGCCCGTCTCTTCGTCCATGGAAGATATTTCAAAAAGAGAATGCGCCCAGCAGTCTCGGCTTCCCAAAATCTGCGGGTTCAACTCGTATGGCAATCCAAATACTTCCAAATATTCCAGCAAGTCCCAGAATTTTCTGCGTTCTTCCTCCGTAAGATATTCCATTGATTGCGGGGCGCGGGAGGTCGCTGGGTGTCCGCGTTCAATCAATTGCACCAAAGCTCCCAGCGGGTCTTCCACGACGCGCGGGCGAAGCGTGGGCGATATGCTGTCTATGTGTTTGCGCAGGTAGACTCCGACATCGCGTACAAACCGATTTGACGAATCAGAAGACCCGATGCTGTTTATTGAAAGCACTCTCTTCTTCACTCCGGCTCCCGCAGCTATTGCGTCCGCCACGACTATTAAAAGCGCTTCTGCAATCGCTCCGGACGTGCCGATTACGTGGAGTTCAAGGGAGGAGGCGGGAATGCTGGAACGTTCTGTGCGCGAGCTGAGGGCGTGGCGCCACAATAGCTTAGTGCCGGCATTCTTTGCGCAAGAAAGGCATCTCTTGGCGGTTGCCACAAGCGCACGCTCGTCGCGCCTGGCGAAGGCCATATCCGATTCGCACTCCGATACTGTCGGCACTCGGCGTTTTTCAATGGGCTTAGCGCCGGGTATTGGAGGCTCTTCTTTTGCGCGCGGAGCACGCACGGCATCTTCTAAAGAAGCAAAGCCGTAATATTCCGCAATATCAATAGCAGAATTTAAGAAGCCCGATGTGTTTTGATGCCTAGTATCTTTTAGCCGGAGCATGTTAATTTCTTTAGCGAGTAAAATTAGCTCGGAAAATATTATTTACTCTTAATACCGCACCGTTCCGGGAAGCACGCTGATTGCATTAAATGGAAATAGGCGAGCATCAACTCGGCCGACGATATCCTTCTTAGGAAGTTTCCCCCAGATGCGGGAATCAGCAGAGACGTGGCGATTATCTCCCAGGACAAAGTATTCATCGCTCCCAAGATTTACCTCCACGCTGTCTCCGTTTGATGCATTCTTCGGATCTATGTACGGCTCTTTGAGAACAAGGCCTTTCGGGTATTCAGAATTCGTAATGGTAACAATTGAACCGCTGATTTTTACCGTTTCCCCCGGCAACCCTATGATTCTTTTGATAAGCGAGCGCCCGGCATCTTGCGGAAGGTTAAGAACTATCACATCTCCGCGCACAGGAGAGCTAATATCGTAAATAACCTTATCAATTATTAGGTAATGCCAATCAAGAAAGGTTGGTTCCATTGACGAGCCGGAAACCACATAAGGAGCGGCGACGAAAAAGCGTATAAAAAGCGCAAGCCCCAGCGCCATTACCGTATAAGCAAGGAGCGATGGCTGGGAATCTCGGCTTTGTTTTTGGTTTTGCGCCGGGACAGCCGAGGTTTTTTCTGAAATGGAATTAGAAGTAGAATTTTGAGATGCGTTGCTCTCCGCACCTTCTCCTTTTTGCGAACGCTCATCGTTTTGAGCATTTCTTTCGGGAGTCATGTGCGCATAGTCTACTCTAAGTGAGGCATTGACACCAAACGCTTGCGATGTTGCATCGCAAGAGAATGTAAAAATCAAAATGTAAAATTTAAAATACAATTCAAAATGCAAAACCCTCTACTGTTGTTTTCGTTTTGGCTTTTACATTTTGGATTTGGTGCTAGGATAGCACCTTATGGCATGGGTAATTGTCGGTTTAGGAAATCCGGGATACGAATATGAAGACACTCGGCACAATACTGGCCGGATGGCTGTTGAAGATTTTGCAAAATACGCAAAATTCAGCGACTGGAAGGAAGATAAAAAGGCCAAATCTCTGATTTCTCGCGGACTTATAGAGCGGACAATAGTCGCGCTCGTCCTGCCCAACACATTTATGAACAAATCAGGCTCTGCGGTTGCAAAACTGGTTAAGAACCCAAAGGGAGCAGAGCGCCTGGTCGTCGTATACGACGATTTGGATCTCCCGCTCGGCACGATGAAAATCTCATACAACCGCGGAAGCGGAGGCCACAAGGGAGTGGAGTCAATAATGCGCGCGGTGAAGACTAAAAAATTCACGCGCATCAGAATCGGCGTCTCTCATTCAACGGCATCAGGCGCGATTAGAAAACCGATAGGGGACAAAGTGATAGTGAATTTTATTTTAACGAAATTCAAAACGCACGAGCTTGAGGAATTGAAGAGGGTATTCAAGCGCACGAGAGAGGCACTTGAAACAATCGCGACAGAAGGATTAGAGCGGGCGATGAACACGTTCAATACGTAGCTTCTAGAAGCTAGTCCCTAGAAGCTAGACGGCTGGTTTAAGTGTCATTCTTCGTTCTTTGGGTTCGAAAAACGTTATGACGAAAGGATAGACTTTGCCGAGTTCCAGTTTCGCGCGCAGGTCGGCTTCGCTTGCGAATTCTGAAATGTGAACGAGGCCGGCAACACCTTCCTCCACGGAAGCGAGCGCGCCGTGCTTGTTGTATTTGATAACGACAGCGTCCACCTTATGATCTTTCTTGTATTTGTTAGAAGCAGTGGTCCACGGGTCTTCCATAAGAGCCTTGATGGATAGCGACACTTTTCCGTCTTTGATTTCAATGACTTTCACTTTCACTTGTTCGCCGACCTTGTAGCGGGTCTTTGGATTCTCAACGAGCGCCCAATCCATTTCGGAAATATGCACCAGTCCCTCCAACCCCTCTTCAAGCTTCACGAAAACGCCGAATTCCGTGGCGCCGGTAACAAGCCCCTGGAACACATCGCCGACGTGATATTTTTCAACCAGGGATGAGCGCTCTGTTGTGCCTGCGCCTTTCTCGCTGAAGATAAGCTTCTGCTCTTTAGGGTTTGCGGTGATTATCATGACCTCTATTCTTTGTCCCGCCATCTTCTTCAATTCTGCAAAGATTTTATCTTTGTCGCCGTCTTGCACGCGAGGATAGTGCGCGGGAGCAAGCTGGGAGGCGGGCAAGAATCCCTGGATTCCATTCCAAGTGATTATCAATCCGCCCTTGTTGGCATCTGTGATCTGAAGTTCAAACGAAGTTTTCTTCTGCATCGCCACCTCTGCCTCGTTCCATATAAGGGCCTGGCGAGCTTCGCGCAGGCTTAATTCAATGTAGCCTTCAGTGTTATCGGTGCCGACAACCTTCGCGGTGACAATATCGCCGATGTTGACGTTCTTTAAGGTCTCGCGCGCGGAAAGATATTCACGGCCGTAAATGATTCCTGTGCCGTACGGATGCAAATCCACGAATACGCGGGCACGGCCCACGGCTACCACCGGGCCTTCCACTACATCATCTATAGAAGGCGCCTCTGGGGCGGAGCGCAAAAGTTCGGCCATAGGTCCGTCTACAGGTGCCGATGTCTGACTCATCGGCCCGTCATTTGCTAGTGTCGGCGATGAATCCGCCAATCCTCCTTTCTCAACTCCCGTCTCTTCCGAACCCCCCTCTCTCTTCTCTATATCCAAATCCTCCTCCTTTTTAACCTTTTTATTTCCAATCATGTTTTATGTGCGTTTGGCGCCCTCTGCTCCTCCCGTTTTTAGTCAATAGGCAGAAAGGTATAAACCGCGCGCTCTATTAATTAATAATCGGGCTTACGCCCGAGAGAACAATATATAATAGCCACTGCTTCTACGCAAGTGCTTGACAATAGTAGAGACAGGTAATAAAGTAAGGAAGTAAGTAATACCCTATGCAAACAGTACAAAAAGTCCAGAGGGTAACAAGCAAAGGGCAGATTACGCTGCCTGTTTCTTGGCGCAGATTGACTGGCGCACGCATGATTACCCTCGTCGAAAAAGGCGACCGCATCGAAATCGCTCCAACACGGCTTCACGATGAAAATGAGTACACCGTGTTTGATGCGATACGAGATAATAAGGGAAAAGGAATTAAGGCGTCTGATTTGGTGAAAATTCTGCAGAAGCTCAAATAGCTTTTGGGAAAAAGAGACATGGACGAGATAGCGAAACTCTTTAGAAAGCTTAGCGAGAAAGAACGCGATTTGCTTTCCGAAATATCAGGAAAACTTAATAAAGGAGAAACCGCCGGCCTTAAGATTAAAAAGTTGTCCGGCTCCGACTTTTATCGTTTGCGCAAGGGCGTTTTTCGAATCATCTTTCACCGCGAAAATGGGGCGCCGGTCATTGACTCAATCAGATTGAAAAATGAGAAAACATATCGCGGTTTCTAAACGAGATTTGAGATTGCTGGGAACAAATGGTACTGACCGCAGTTACTCCTAAGGATACACCTTGGACATTTCAAAAGAGAAAAGGCGACCAAGGTACATTAAAACAGCCGCCTCCTTCTTGCCGTCCATGCCTGGCGCCTCTTTTTTAAGGAGTCTTTGCCTAATTAGCTGGCTTAGACACAAAATCGATATAATCAGCAGAAATTGAGTGTTCCGTGTTTGGATCGTTCCGCATCATTTCTGCTGCTTTGCGTACGATCTCCAACTCCGCCGGATCAAGGCTCATCCATTCGATCTCCGACCTCGCCTCCTCCTCAGTCATCTGGCCGCAATGAACGGCCATCAACGCCACAACCGCTGCTTGCATTCTGATTTTCGTCCGGGGATCCATAACCCCCTCCTTTTTTCTCAAGTTGGGCAGTCCCCAACTTTTCTCTCGACTAGCATTATATGATTCCGTTGCACAAAATCAATACATGGGTTACAGTGTATGTATGCAGGTAAAGGCAACGAACATACAGAACCGACATCGAACGACCGCCATTCGGCTGTTTTAGGGTGCTTGCGCAGTTACATTGCGAATTCACTAAAGCGGCCTTAACTGGCCGTTTTTGATTAATAGGGTAAAATCAAGCAGTAAATATGGAAATGAACTTTTAGAACCCAGTGAAATCCTGCGCTTCGCGCAGGAGCCGCAACGCGGCTATTTCACGGGTTGTAAGATTTTCTAAACTCATTACATTCGTTAACAAAATCTAACATGATAATTACCTATCACGAAGGTTCATGCGTGCGTATAAGCGCCGGGGATACCACCCTTGTGCTCGGGCCGGTGTCAAAGCAATCCAAGAATTTCAAGCCGACCAATTTTGGCGCGGATGTGGCGTTCGTCCCCCTCAATCACGCGGATATGAACGGCGTGGAAGAGGCCGGCCGCGGAGAGAGGGTGCCGTTTGCCGTCACGGGTCCGGGAGAATACGAGGTAAAGGATGTAACGGTAAGCGGGTTCGGGACAAAATCAAAATACGAGGGGAGCGAAAAAATAAATACGATTTACTCGCTGATTTTTGACGGCCTCTCCGTGCTATATATGGGCGCGCTAGGCGACACCAATCTTCCGGCAGATGTTTTGGAAATGGATTCTCCGGACATCTTAATAATTCCAGTCGGAGGAAACGGCGCGCTCTCTCCTGCAGAAGCGCAAAAACTTTCCGTGAAGCTTGAGGCAAAGATAATCATTCCAATTCTTTATGACGACAAAACTCTAAGGCAATTCTTGAAAGAGGCCGGCGAAGAGGGAACCAAGCCAGTTGAAAAACTCACCCTGAAACCGCGCGATGTGGCAGGGAAGGAAAATGAAGTGGTAGTATTAAGCTCGTAGCTAAAAGCCAGTAGCCTGTAGCCAGGCATTCCGAATGTATTCTGGCTACTAGCTGTGGGCTAAGGGCTACTAGCTAACCTATGGTTCTACAAAAAGCAGTAAATCATCTAAGGAATCGCCCCAAAGAAGAGCGCAGAGCTACCGCGCTTGGCATCGCGCTCTTGATTGTCGCCATACTTTTTATCGGCTGGACCATCATGTTTTTCAAAAGGATACAGAGCAGTAGTATTCGCACTGAATCCATAGGAACTTCTGTAAATAGGGCATTTGACCTCTCTGCAGCAAGGGAATCGCAGCGGCAATTGCTAAATGTCTACGATAATTCGGCAAACCCAGCATCTCAAAACGCAGAAGCTGGCCTCTCCTCACAGAACGGGTATTAGCACGGTGCTATTTTATCCACAAAATACGCCATTTAAAGACTAGAAACCGCCAGCTCTTTGTGATACAATGGCTAGAATATGGTTCGTAAAATCAGTGCAAAAGCGGGCGGGAAAAGCCCTGATTCCGATCCAAAGGTTGCCATAGCGGGCATAATCTCCAGAAACATCACTACAGAGATGCGCGAATCGTATCTTGATTACGCGATGTCCGTAATCACGGCGCGCGCGCTTCCTGACGTGCGCGATGGCCTCAAGCCAGTGCACCGCAGGATTTTGTTTGCGATGCAAGAGGCAGGGCTTTCCGCAAATGCAAAGACGCGCAAATCAGCGACCGTCGTCGGAGATGTAATCGGAAAATATCACCCGCACGGCGATGTAGCCGTATACGATTCCATGGTAAAGATGGCGCAAGATTTCACGATGCGCTATCCACTCATCATCGGGCAAGGCAATTTCGGAAGTATTGACGGCGACAGTGCCGCTGCATACAGATATACAGAGGCCAAAATGTCCAAGCTCGCGTCCCTGATGATGAACGACATAGATAGAGACACCGTAGATTTCCTTCCCAACTACGACAACACCAAAAAAGAACCCTCGGTATTGCCCGCCGCATTCCCGAACCTTCTTGTGAACGGCACTCTTGGCATCGCTGTCGGAATGGCAACGAATATACCTCCGCACAACATCCGCGAAGTCTGCGAGGCGTCAATTCACCTGATAGAAAATCCAGATGCAACTACGGATGATTTGCTGAAATTTGTGCAGGGCCCCGATTTTCCGACAGGCTGTATCGCGTTCAACGAAAAAGACATCGCACACGCGTATTCCACAGGACGGGGAGGAGTCGTCGTACGCGGGAGCGCGGAGATTGTTGAGGGCAAGAAAGGCGATTATCAAATCGTAGTCACCTCAATTCCATTCCGCGTGAACAAATCCGATCTTCTCACAAAAATCGCCGACTTAGTTCATGAGAAGAAAGTGGAAGGAATTAAAGACATCCGCGATGAATCCACCAAAGATATCCGCGTGGTAATAGAACTTAAAAACAACGCTCATCCGCAAACAGTCCTGAATTATTTGTATAAGCACACCCAGCTTGAGGAGACATTCCACTACAACGTAGTAGCTCTTGTAGACGGCGTTCCGCAGACGCTTTCTCTAAAGGCGCTGATTGAATATTTCATACTGCACCGCAAAGAAGTTGTAACCCGGCGCGCCAAATTTGATTTGAATCAGGCGCAGGCGCGCGAGCATATATTGCTGGGCCTTTCCAAAGCACTTGACCATATTGACGAGATTATCAAGCTCATCAAGAAAAGTGCAGATGTGGATTCGGCGCGCCTCGCGCTCATGAAAACGTTTAAATTTTCGGAATTGCAGGCAAACGCGATTCTGGATATGCGCCTGCAGAAGCTGGCGGGCCTTGAGCGCAAAAGAATAGAAGATGAATTGAAAGGAGTGCAGGCGCTTATAGCGTCGCTCCTCTCGCTTCTTAAGAGCGAGAAAAAGCTGATGGAGGTCATCACAAAAGAAATCCGCGAAGTAATAGAAAAATACGGAGATTTGCGCCGTACAAAAATAGTGAAGCGGGGCGCAACGATACTTTCTGCCGAGGATTTGGTGGCAGATGAAGACAGCGTGCTCGTGCTCACGTCCGGCGGATACATAAAGCGCACGAATCCGAATGAATACCGCCGGCAGAAGCGCGGAGGAATAGGCGTGATGGATTTGGATACCAAAGAAGAAGATTTCGTCACACAATTCTTGAAAGCTAGCGCGCACAGCGACATTCTTTTCTTCTCTGACCGCGGGAAAGCATACCAGCTCAAAATGTACGACCTTCCAGAAGGGAAGCGAGCTACGAAAGGAAAATCAATAATGAACTTCCTCTCCCTGGAGCAGAGCGAGACAGTTACATCCGTGCTTGCGATGCCAAAAGAGATGAAGGCGATCCAAGGGCTCTCGCTCATACTCGCGACTAAGAACGGGACAGTGAAGAAAGTTTCTGCCGATAAATTCCGCGACGTGCGCAGGAGCGGACTAATTTCCATAAAACTGGAGAAAGGAGACGCGCTCATTTCAGCAAAATTTGCGCACAAAGGAGACGACGTGATGCTCACGACATCCAAAGGGCAATCAATACGATTCAAAGAATCCGATGTGCGCGAGATGGGCAGGCAGGCCGGAGGCGTGCGCGGAATAAAGCTGGGGACAGGGGACTTTCTTGTGGGCTCGGGCATTGTTCCGGGAAGCGGAAAAGGAGCCGAGCTCCTGGTGCTTTCTTCCACTGGTTATGGAAAAAAGACAAAACTGTCGGAATATAAGACGCAGGGCCGAGGAGGTTCCGGTATTAAAACGATGTCCATAACCGCAAAAACTAAACAGCTTGTCGGTGCTAAGGTGGTTGGCGGGGAGGAGCAATCTGCGAAAGAAGGCGAGCTCGTAGCAATTTCGCAAAAGGGAACTGCAATACGCACCGGTCTGGATGAAATACCTACATTGAGCCGGGCGACGCAGGGAGTTCGCGTGATGAAACTTCGCGAGAACGACAAAGTAGCATCCTTTGTTGTTTTCCCTAGAGAGGAGGAGGCGGAGTGATTGCAAAGGTTTCCCCAACCGGATACCCGTGGAAGAAAATCCACCAAAATACGTTATATAATGAACGCAATGCAAACGGCCAAACCCGTCGCCGATCGCGTCTTACATGCGAACTTTGCCCGGTACTACACTTTGGCGTTGTTTTGCGAGCGTAAATATTGATAATCAAAAGATTTAATTGTTATGCAAATTGTTCATAAGCAGAAAATAAATACGGCAAAACAAGAGCCACGCCAAAGTGTGGTCACCGGGTTTGCGCATCCCGCGCGCAACGTCGTAGCGATTGGCATAACCCCCGGAATGAAGGTTGCCGATTTCGGCTCTGGCAGCGGAGCATATGTGCTTGCTATAGCAAAAACGCTTTGCAACAGCGGGCACGTCTATGCCATAGACGTACAGCGCGATCTTTTGCAGAGAATAAAAAATGAGGCGCACAAGGGCGGACTCAAGAATGTTGAGGTGTTATGGGGGGATTTGGAGAGGCCGGGCGGATCTAAGATTGCAGACGGCGCATTGGATGTCGTTTTAATCTCAAACCTGCTGTTTCAGGCAACGGAGAAGGGCGCGGTACTGGAAGAGGCGATGCGGATATTAAAACCCCAAGGACGCCTAGTTATAATAGACTGGGCCGAATCGTTTGGGGGGACCGGCCCCCAGCCGGAGGATGTCGTCAAGAAAGAAACTGCTCTTTCTCTTGCTATGAAAGCCGGATTTAAGCTTGAAAAAGAATTTTCCGCTGGAGCGCATCACTATGGCTTAGTATTTAGAAAAATAACGAGTGAAGCATGAACGACTATATTTTTCTTAACCCAGTGAAATCCCGCGCTGCGCGCGGGAGCCGCAAAGCGGCTATTTCACCGGGTGTAAGAGATTCTAAACTCGTTTTACTCGTTAATAATCTCTAACACATGAAAACCCTTTCCATTTTTCAGCTAGTTCTGCTTGGTACTTTTGGCACGTTTGGCATTATAGGCGTACTTGTTTTTGCTCTCGCGGTGGGCGGAAACAGCAACAGTACTGCGGGGAAGGTGGAGATATGGGGAATTCTGAACGGCAAGGCGATATCCGAAGTCCTGGCTCAAGCCGGAGACACGGATCCGAATCTGAAAGAGGTTGGTTACCTTGAGAAAGATCCTGCTACCTATGAATCGGAGCTTACCAACTCCCTTGCGGTAGGCGCCGGACCGGATTTAATCCTGATGCGCCAAGATTATGTAGTAGAGGACGCTGGCAAGACGATTCCTTTTCCAACATCAGACATCAGCGGTGCAAAATTCCAGTCATTGTATATAGATGCCGGAACTCCGTATTATTCAAGCACTGCCGGAGCTGTCGCATTGCCGATCTTGGCTGACCCTCTGGTTCTATACTGGAATCGCGACATTCTAAGCGCAGGGGGCGTGGCAAAACCCCCTGCATTTTGGGATGAAGTGCTGAACATTGCACAGAACATAAAAATCAATGCGCATACCGATTCTGGTTCAATAAGCAAAAGCGCAATCGCGCTCGGAGAGTATGCCAATGTCGCCAACGCAAAAGATATTTTGAGCACGATTATTCTGCAGTCCGGAGGCGCGATAACAGCAAATGACAATACAGGAAGATTAGTTGCCTCGCTTTCGCCAGGATATGGAACAGGGGGCCTGGGGGTTGAAACCGCGCTTCGATTCTTTACGCAATTTGCCGACCCTTCCAAGAGCTACTATTCGTGGAACCGAAGCCTCAAGAATTCTCGGCAGGCTTTCTCCGCGGGAGACCTCGCGCTTTATATAGGATTTGCGAGCGAGAATGCGCAGATAGCGAGCATGAATCCGAATTTGAATTACGGCGTTGCACCAATGATTCAAATACGCGAGGGCGGGAAGACGGTAAACGCCGCTCGCGTGTATGCGCTCGCCGTTTCTAGAACGGCGAAGAATCCTACAGGCGCCGCAATAGTTGCCAAGCTCATTTCTTCTCCGGCCATAAGCAAGAATTTATCAACGGCGCTCGGCATGTCTTCAGCTCTGCGCGACGTGCTCGCAATGCCCGCAGACGGCAATTATCTTCTTTTCAACCAGCAGACCCTCATAGCGCGCTCTTGGATTGATCCCGATTCGGCGAAGACATCAGATATCTTTCGCGGTATGATTGAACGCGTTTCCACCGGCTCAATGCAGATTTCCGATTCTATCCAACGCGCCAATGATGAGCTGGGAAGGATTTTAGAAAGATGAATATTGCAAAGAAAATAGGGCTCTGGTTCTCTTGCGCTTCTGCAGGATTTTTTGCGAGCGTGGCAATAGCTTATTCCGCAACTAACGATGCCAGGCTTGAGAACCCGCTCAATTCGGCCTTTAGCACGGTACCCGATTTCATTTCGGGCGTTCTGCGCGTGGTGGTTATGATAGCGCTCCCAATCATTACTATTTTCATCGTATTTGCGGGATTTAAGTTTCTTGCAGCTCGGGGAAATTCCAGCAAACTTGATGAGGCCAAGAAGAACTTCATGTGGGTAATAGTAGGTGCTCTTCTCATCATGGGCGCATGGGTGCTTGCGACGTTGATTGCTGGAACTGTGACCCAGCTTGTCGGCAAGGTTTGATTTTGTATGTGGCAAACATGGGCATCAATTCCTGTTTTGGCACTGATGGCGCCCGCAATCGCTTTTGCTGCCGCTCCGCGCACATGGAGCGAACTTGTCTACTCGCTGGTTTCCATTATGAACGCCGGCGCACTCACTCTCATCACTCTCGCATTTGTGGGTTATTTCTATGGCATTTCCTCAAACATCCTTGTTTTTGATGGGGACGCCCATGGCGAGAAGAGGCGGGCTTATCTCGTTTGGGGAGTGATAATACTTTTCGTAATGGTATCCATCTGGGGCATTCTACAGCTTTTGCAAAATACCTTTATAGGAAATGCTTCGCTATGACACCGTTTTCAAAAATCAATCTAATCGGGGGG
>JANLIP010000086.1 GCA_024654165.1 Candidatus Kaiserbacteria bacterium
AGAAAGATATAGAAACAATCGGGATTGACGTTTTCAACAAGGCGGCGCGGGAGAGCGTCTTGGAATTTGAGCACGAGTGGGAGAAATATGTGGACCGCGTGGGAAGATGGGTTGATTTCAAGAATTCCTACAAGACGATGGATAATTCGTATATTGAATCTGTATGGTGGGCGCTAAAGAGGTTGCACGGACAAGGGCTCTTATATGAAGGCAAGAAGGTTCTGATGTACTGCACGCATTGCGAAACACCGCTCGCAAAAGCGGAGATTGCAATGGACAACACGTACAAAGATATTACAGAAGAAGCTGTAACTGTAAAATTCAAAATTAAGCACTCTGAAAGAAATGGTTTGCCATGGAATACATATTTGCTCGCGTGGACGACGACGCCATGGACTCTGCCGGGGAATGTCGCGCTCGCGGTGGGAGAGAAAATAAAATACATCATGGTTGAAGAGGGCGATGAGCATTTTATTCTGGCAAAAGAGCGCTATCAAGGATCTGGAAAGGTAACTAAGGAATTTCTTGGGAGCGATTTAGCCGGCCTGGAATACGAGCCTCTGTTTGATATCCCGGCTCTGCGCGGAGATGCATCATACAAAGTGTATTTGGCGGATTTTGTTAATACAGAAGATGGGACAGGAATCGTCCACACGGCCGTGATGTATGGAGAAGACGATTTTGTTCTCGGTCAAAAGGAAAAGTTGCCAATGGTGCAATTGCTTGATGCAAGCGGTAAATACAATGACCAGGTTCCCGCAGATTTGCGCGGGAAGTTTATTAAGGACGCAGAGCGCGGCATAAAACACGGCCTCGCGGGCAGAGGACTTCTTTACGAGAAGAAAAATCACACGCACTCATATCCGCACTGTTACAGATGCGGAACGCCCCTTATATACAATGCTGTTTCTTCTTGGTTCATCAATATTCAGAAAGTGAAGGCCAAGATGCTTTCTGAAAACGAGAAAATAAATTGGGTCCCGGAACATTTGAAACACGGACGCTTCAAAAATATTATTGAAACCGCGCCAGACTGGACAATATCCAGGAATCGCTTCTGGGCGTCTCCGCTTCCTATATGGAAAGAGAAAGGCCCCTCGACCGCTCTCGGGACAAGCGGAAATCGGCTCATGGTTATCGGCGGGCTGGAAGAGCTAAAAGAAAAAGTTAAGAAATCGGGAACTCGTTATTTTGTGATGCGCCACGGAGAGTCCGACAACAACACAAAAAGCCTCTTAAATTCTGACGATAGCGCGGATGTGCATCTAACGGAGCGAGGGCGCGAGCAGGCAAAAAAGGCCGGAAAGTCCCTGCGTACAAAGCCGGACATAATCATCGCATCTCCCCTCAAGAGAACCCAGGAAACCGCGGAAATACTGCGCGAAACGCTTGGCATGCCGAAATCTAGCGTGCTGACCGACGCAAGGCTGAACGAAATTAATTATGGCCCGCTCAATAACCAGCCGAGGGTTGCATATACAGAGCAGTTTTCCCATCTTAGCGAGAGATATTCCAAGAACATTCCCGGAGTGGAAACAGGCAGGGAGATTCGCAAGCGCGTGGGGGAATTTTTGAAGGAAACGGAGGAGAAATATAAAGGGAAAAACATACTTATCGTTTCGCACAATACGCCGACATTCTTTCTCAACGTGATTGCGCGCGGGGAAACGATAGAGCAGGCGGTGGAGCGGATTGATCCGCAAGAAAAGAACGACATGCTTTTTCCGAATGCTGAAATTGAAGAAGTGCCATTTACTCCGCTTCCGTACAATTCGGATTTTGAACTGGATTTGCACAGGCCGTATGCGGATAGGTTAATCCTTGTAGATGAGAAGGGGCGCGAGTATGAACGCGTGCCGGAAGTCGTAGATTGCTGGGTGGAGTCCAGCTCAATGCCGTTTGCCGGGAAATCGGACAAGCGCGCAAATGTGCCTATGGACTCTTTCGTAAAACAAATTCCGCACCCCGGAGACTTCATTGCAGAATATATTGCTCAAACGCGCACATGGTTTTATTACATGCATGCAATGAGCACTTTGCTTTTCGGGAAATTAGCATTCCGCAACGTGGTTTCCACAGGCACTATTCTAGCGGCAGACGGCTCCAAGATATCCAAGTCAAAAGGAAACTATACAGACCCGCTTATCTTGTTGGATAAATACGGGGCAGACGCTTTTCGTTTTCATCTTTTGGGAAGCGTTGTGATGCAATCGGAAGATTTGAGATTCCGCGATGAAGACGTGCGCGACGCTCACAACAGAGTAGTGGGGATTCTTTGGAATAGTTTTAAATTCTTTGAACTCTACAAGAAAGAATATGACGGGAAAACAAGCGCTCGCAAAAGCAAGCATGTGCTGGATGCGTGGGCGCTTGCCCGGCTTGATGAAACTATACAGTCTGTGACGCAATCAATGGACGCGTATGACACTCCGCATGCGTGCCG
>JANLIP010000096.1 GCA_024654165.1 Candidatus Kaiserbacteria bacterium
GTCTGTCGCTACGGGCTTACCCTCTTTGCTTGAATCGTTAATTTCTTTTATGAACTCCTCCGCTTCTTTTTTCTGCTCCGGCGTCGTGTAGAAAATTACCGAACGGTATTGCGTGCCTATGTCGTTCCCCTGCCGATTTACCGTTGTGGGGTCGTGGCTTCCAAAGAAAACGGTGAGGAGCGTTTTGTACGAAACCTCCTGCGGATTAAATTCTATGTAAACGACTTCCGCATGGCCGGTGGTGCCAGTAGAAACTTGCGCGTATGTCGGGTTCGGAATGGTCCCGCCCGAATATCCCGGCAAAACTACAGAAACACCCTTGAGCATTTTAAAAACTGCCTCCGTGCACCAGAAACATCCACCTCCAAAGACGGCAATATTATTTTTATTTTTCATACCACTATATCCGCCCAGTGCCTTGTGATTTCGCTAAACCTTAACCTCCCACGCATCTATCGCCGGCTCCTCGTACGGATGCGCGCGCCGGATTGCGGAAAGGACTTTATTGAGAACTCCCCCATCGCACGTCACTTCAATTTTCTCCTCCTCCACTTCTTCTAATTTACCTATTTTACCAATCGCAGGATGCGCGCCCAGAAGCGGCTTGAATCGCCCGACTCCGCGGGACGAAAAAGAGGCGTGCGAGTACTTTTCCGACTTTCCCGCACCGGCATTTGCAATCGCTTCCCGCACCGCATCGGCGTTTTCCACAGGGACGTATGTAACAATCTTGTACTGGGACATATCTTTTCAGTTGCGGAGAGGGAGGGAGATTCGGCCAAGAACATATTTTGTCGCCGTCGCTCCAAAATATTTCTCGGCCCTGCTCGCGCGACCCGTTCTGCTGAACGAGTACCCCGCGCTCGCTTTCGACTTCCTTCCCCTTGCTCGCAATAATAACTTACAAAAATACTCATATAGAGTATTTCTGTAAATTATTGCGGAGAGGGAGGGAGTCGAACCCTCGAGGCCCTTACGGACCTGCTGGTTTTCGAAACCAGTGCCTTCAACCACTCAGCCACCTCTCCGTAACCCGCCTAAAAGGCGGGCCCGGGCTGACAAGTTGCGAAGCAACTGACCGCCCTTGGGCAAGCGCAAAGCGCCTGCCCCGTTAACGAACTGACCCCGGAAACAATATCATTTATTTTGCTATTCGGCCAAAACAATCGTACTATTACGTTGCTTTAGCTTCTTGCTGTGTTGCTTTTTCTTCAAGCTACCGGCTACTGGCTACAAGCTGTTTTTTTACGGCCCTATCGTCTAATGGTTAGGACGCCGGCTTTTCAAGCCGTTAATCCGAGTTCGATTCTCGGTAGGGTCACAATGGACAAGGCAAAAGACTCCGAATCTTCCGAACACTTCCCCAATTGTTTTTACCGCGTCGCAGTAAAAGGATTATGCGTGCGCGATGAGAAACTGCTCCTGTGCCACGATTTCGCGGGCAACCTGGCAAATACTGGCGGAGCATGGGAACTCCCGGGCGGAGGTATGGAATTTGGTCACAATTTTGAGGAGACACTAAGAAAAGAGGTCCGCGAGGAAATGGGTCTTGATGTAACTTGGATGGCCGACAAACCTCTTTATGTGTGGCACATGAAGCGCAAGAATATGCGGAGCATGGATTGGTTCTATATATTATTGCTAGCCTTTCCATTTGAAGTAAAAGATTTGAATATCACGCCTTCCGAAGAATGCCGAGCAATTAAATTCTTCTCCAAAGAGGACATGCTCAAGGAGCCGAAACTTAGCGACCAGACAAAACCGATTCTGGAATTCTTTGACTTGAAAGATTTTGAACATCTGAAACGTTAGCCCATAATCTAATCCAATGGAAGCCAACATCGCATACGTCCACAGATTCATCTCTTCGCTTGTCTTCACAGGCGTGATTGAAACAATAATCCTATTCTTGCTCGTATGGTTTTTATTTAAGAGCAGGGAACTGGGGTGGAAAAGAATTGCCGCCGTGGGGCTTTTTGCATCCTTCTCCACAATCCCCTACGTCTGGTTCGTTTTTCCGTACCTTATGAACTGGGCCAGAAATACGTCGCTATTCTGGAGCGAGCTTTTTGCTTTCGTGATAGAGGCCATTCTTTACAGGCTGTTTTTGAAGCTGGATTGGAAACGTGCATTTCTCGCATCCCTCGTTTGCAACTCCGCATCATATTTCCTCGGGCCCATATTGAGGACCTACGGGCTCTGGTTCTACTGGTAGCATCATGAACGGCCCCAAAGACCTCTCCAAATCCCTCGCGGTACTCAAGCGCGACAAGCGATTTGCGCATCTGATAAAGAAGCACGGGGCGCCGGCCTTCAAGTGGAGTAATTTTGAAAAAGGCAATGCATTTCAATCTCTTTGCCGTTCCATTATTTATCAGCAAGTCTCCGGCGCGGCTGCCTCTACAATACTTGCGCGTTTTATTGCCCTCTTCCCGAAATCCGAATTCCCCACACCCGAAGCCGTGCGCAAAATGCCGGTTGAGAAAATGCGTTCCGCAGGCCTTTCGTCGCAAAAAGCGTCTTATATAAAAGACCTCGCGCTGAAATTCTCCGACGGCACGATAAAACATCAATCTCTGAATGAAATGACAAATGACGAGATTGTGAAGCATCTGACGCAGATAAAAGGCATCGGCTCATGGACTGTGCACATGTTCTTAATCTTTACCCTTAACCGCTCAGAGGTCCTTCCCACGGGCGATTTAGGCATCCGCAAAGGCTTCAAAATTGTCTACGGATTAAAGAACCTGCCCGACCACGCAAAAATGGAAAAGCTGGCTAAGCGCTGGCGCGCGCATGCATCCTCCGCTTCTTGGTATTTTTGGCGCGTAGCAGACGAGGGGAGGCCGAAAGCGAGAGCTAAGAAGTAGGGCATATGAGTTAAGAAAAGTAAATAATTATGAAGCAAGAAACTTCAATTTCCTTATGCGCTAATTCGTGCGAATTAGCCGATAGTAAAAAGGAATCCTCATGAGGTCTTTTAAACAAAAAGTTCTCGCTGTCGTTTCCAAAATCCCTAAAGGGGCGACTATGAGTTACGGGGAAGTTGCAAGGCGCGCAGGGAGTCCTCGGGCAAGCAGGGCTGTCGGCAATATCTTAAATAAGAATTACAATCCGCAAATCCCCTGCCACCGCGTCGTGCGTTCAGATGGCACTTTCGGCGGATATAACCGCGGAGTGAAAAGGAAAATCCAACTCCTAAAAAAGGAGGGCGCGTCGGCGCAAATTAAAGCGCTTTGAAATTCGTGCCTGCGACTCCGCCGTTGGAGCCGGTAATCAGAATGTCTTTCTGAAGATCAAATATCTTGTCGCCGTCGTCTACATATAGAAGAGCCTGATACGAATCTCCTGCAACTGTCGCGCGCAGAAGAGAAACTGTTACATCCTTAAAGCTTCCCGCATCAAATCTGCCTGCGCCGAGCACCCGGCCATCGCCGTCGCGCACGCCCACCCAGCCCATTTCAGAAAGGGAAAGCGAAGAAACTTTTACTTCCATTCCCGCCGGCTGATCTGCAACCTTTATTGATTCGTCGCCCGCCAAAAGAGGAAGATTCTTGTTACTGCTTTCCGCATCCGATGTCGCAGATACGTTATCAGGAGCGTATGAATCTTCAATCAATCCTGTGTCGGCGGAAGAGGCGGGACTGCCGGATAGAAGATTAAGGGTTTGTTTTCGCCCTATGTCCCATGCAAAAACAACGAGAACAATAATTATCAAAATCGCGATTGTCTGATTACCCCTGTTGTTCATGTCCATATTCATGTATGTAAATTCTGATATATCCGCAGTGTAGACAATTCCTGACCGGAGTCAAACATCCCCCAAAAGGGTCTGTTATGCCTTATCAGTCTTGAAATTCACTGCCGAGAAGGTTCCAGATTTCGGCTGGTGGTATAGCCCCCTCTCTCAAAATAACGGGCTCTTTGCCGGAGCAATCTACAACTGTAGAGGGCTGGCACTCCGGCAACTCCCCCGCATCTACTACGAGCATTATTTCTCTCATTCTAACGTTTTGCAAAATGTTAGAATGAGAAAACCCGCCCAGTTGTTGCAAAATTGCTTTCACATTTCTCTCCGGTTTTTGGCCGCTCGCATTGGCGCTCGTCGCTGTAAACGGTTTCCCAAATTCTTTTGCGAGTTTTAGGCAGAAAGGGTTGTTCGGTATGCGAAATCCGATAGTGGAAATCCCGCGGGCAATTCCCGCTTCTACTCCATCTTGCTTTTTCAAAATTAAAGTAAGTGCCCCAGGTATGAATTCTTTTGCGAGTGCGTGCGCCACGTCGGGCACTTCCGCATACTCTTCCATCATCGCGATATCGGAGGCAATCGCATGGATTGGCTTGTGCTCGTCGCGCCCCTTTATTGCGTAAATCTTTTCTACGGCCTCATCCGAAAAAGCATCTGCACCAAGGCCGTAGAGAGTGTCCGTCGGGAACAAGATTACCCCGCCAGTTCGGAGAACTTGCGCCGATTTCTTCACGCATTCAGACATTTTCTTCTCATCAGCAAGATTACAAATCTCCATTCTCTGATACTACCGAAAATGGGCCTGTTTTGCTATACTCCCAAAATCGCGCGCTTAGCTCAGTGGTAGAGCATTGTCTTGACGTGACAAGGGTCGGGGGTTCGATTCCCTTAGCGCGCACTCGAAAAAACTGGATTTCCACAATTCCCCTGCAAACTCATTGTGCTTGCAAAAATATAATATATACTCACGCCATCCTTATCGGAATATCGCATCAGTAATGATTGCCAAAGAAAACTAGAAATGGAAAAGTACGCGTTCAACGGAAAAATTCTAATCATAGGTTTCGGAAGCATAGGCCAAGGGGCATTGCCGCTTCTCTTGCGCCACTTCAGCGTACCCGCGGAGCGCATCACCATAGTTACCGCCGATAAGCGGGGAGAAAAGATAGCCCGCGAATACGGCGTGAATTTCGTCATTAACCCGATAACCCATGACAATTACAAGGATGTCATAAGCTCTTACATTGGCCGTGGAGATTTTCTTCTCAATCTTTCTGTGGATGTTTCCTCGGTCTCTCTTATAAAACACTGCCAGAGAAACGGAATTCTCTACCTTGATACGGTAATAGAACCGTGGCCGGGATTTTACACCGACCCGAAGCTTTCCATTTCAGGGCGTTCCAACTATGCGCTCCGCGAAGAAGCGCGGGGCCTCCGCAATATGCGCGATGTTAAGGGCCCGCGCCCGACAGCGGTACTCGCGCACGGCGCAAACCCCGGACTTGTTTCCCACTTCGTAAAAGAAGCGCTATTAAATATTGCGAGGGATACGGGGCTGACAGTCTCACAGCCGACATCGCGCGAAAAGTGGGCGCGTCTCGCAGAAAAGCTCGGGATCAAAGTAATTCACATTGCCGAAAGGGATACGCAGGCATCTAAGCGCCCTAAAAAAGAAGGCGAATTTGTGAACACATGGTCTATAGACGGATTCTTTTCCGAAGGAACCCAGCCTTCGGAAATGGGATGGGGCACTCACGAAAGGAAACTGCCCAAGGGCGGCAAAGAGCATAAATTCGGACCCGGATGCGCCATCTATCTGGAACAACCCAGCTTTATGACAAAGGTACGGAGCTGGACCCCGATTGCGCAGGCCCAGCACGCATGGGTAATCACCCACCACGAGGCCATTGCACTTGCTGATTATTTAACCCTTAAAGAGGGCGGAAAGGCAATTTACCGCCCGACAGTGCATTACGCATATCACCCGTGCGACGGCGCGGTCCTCTCTCTACATGAGCTCGCGGGCAACAACGGAATCTTGCAAGGAAGCCAAAGGCTAATCAGCAAAGAAATTGCCCCGAACGGGGTGGATGAGCTTGGCGTACTTCTGATGGGGCATGCCAAGAACGCATATTGGTACGGCTCGCGCCTTTCAATTGACGAGACTCGAAAGCTGGCCCCATACAACAATGCGACAGGACTGCAGGTAGTCGCGGGTATTTTGGGAGCCATGGTATGGGCTATGAAGAATCCAAACGCCGGCGTAGTAGACTCCGAAGAAATGGACCACAACGTGGTGCTAGAGGTCGCCAAGCCCTATTTGGGCGAAATGCTCGGCGTTTACACCGATTGGACTCCAATACAGGACCGCGGAAGGCTTTTCCCAGAGAAGATGCACAAAGAGGACGTTTGGCAGTTTGAAAATTTCCGCGTTTCCTAAGATTAGGATTTTTGTTTAGAAATCGGCCTGACCGCCGAGTTTTCCAACTGTGTTCACAATCAGTCCGAGGCAAGCATCAAGTCTTTCATTAATATCCTTTTCTGTAAGCCGGATTACATTCCAACCATGCCGTTCCAGAAATTTGTCTTTTATTTTATCCTTTGCTATTTGCGCTCCGGAATGCGCTTTGAGGTTGTCGCATTCAATAGCAATGCGCCCCTCTCGACAGAAAACGGCTA
>JANLIP010000104.1 GCA_024654165.1 Candidatus Kaiserbacteria bacterium
TTATCTTTTGCAGTAACGCTCAATATGCCGTTCGCATCTATATCAAACTTGACCTCAACCTGGGGCATTCCGCGCGGAGCCGGCGGTATTCCGTCCAAATTAAATCTTCCAAGCGATTTATTATCCCCAGCCATTGGCCTTTCTCCCTGTACGATATGGATTTCAACTGACGGCTGGTTATCTGACGCGGTAGAGAAAACCTGCGAGCGCGATGTGGGGATTGTCGTGTTGCGCTCAATGATTTTTGTAGCCACTCCTCCCAATGTTTCAATTCCCATTGATAGCGGAATCACGTCCAAGAGCAGGACGTCTTTAACATCGCCCTGCAAGATTCCACCCTGAATAGCCGCGCCGATGGCGACCACTTCATCAGGATTCACAGTCATGTTTGGTTTCTTTTTGAAGAAGTCTTCAACGGCCTTTTGCAGAGCCGGCATGCGCGTTTGTCCGCCCACGAGAATAACCTCGTTCAAATCACCAATCTTGAACGGAGACGCATCCATCGCGCGCTTTGTAATTTCCATTGCCTGCTGGATAAATTCACCGGAAATGTCCTCCAATTTTGCCCTTGTCATTTTTACGAGCAGGTGGCGCGGGCCGGACGAATCAGAAGTTATGAACGGAATGTTCACTTCGGTTTCCTTGGCTGAAGAAAGCTCTATTTTGGCTTTTTCCGCTGCCTCATCCAAGCGCTGGCGCGCTAGCGGGTCATTCCTTACGTCTATCCCCGACTCCTTTTTAAACTCGTCGGCAATCCATGACATTATCTTTTGGTCTATATCTTTTCCGCCTAAGTGCGCATCCCCGTCTGTTGAGCGCACTTCTATCACATCGTCTCCTACCTCCAAGACAGAGATATCAAAAGTGCCTCCGCCGAAGTCAAAGACAACAATTTTCTCGTTCTTTCCCGACGCTTCGGTCGGGACCCCGACCCCGTCAGGGCGTCGGGGCTTTTTTCCAAACCCGTATGCGAGCGCCGCCGCCGTCGGTTCATTGATGATGCGCTTCACATCCAATCCGGCAATTTTTCCCGCGTCGCGCGTCGCTTGGCGCTGGGCATCGTTGAAGTATGCGGGCACTGTGATGACAGCTTCTGTAATAGTCTCTCCAAGTTTTGCTTCGGCGTCCTGCTTCAGTTTCTGCAGAATCATTGCTGAAACTTCTTCGGGGCGGTACCACTTTGCCTGTGGTGAGCCTGTCGCACCATCTCCCATGTGGACCTCTATCCCGCCGTTGTCAGATTTGCGCATTTCAAAAGGCACCGCTGTGCGGTCTTTCTCAACTGCCTTCTCGCCAAAAGAGTGTCCGATAAAGCGTTTTATTTGGTATATGGTGTTCTTGGGATTTGTCACTCCCTGCCGGCGCGCCAAAAGCCCCACGAGCTTTTCTCCCGTCTTTGAAATTGCAACTACCGATGGCGTTGTTCGCGCGCCTTCTGCGTTTTCAATGATTTCCGGTTCCCCGCTTCGCACCACAGCGACTGCGGAATTTGTTGTTCCTAAGTCAATCCCAATTATTTTACTCATATTATTTATTCTATTCTTTATGCGCGACAATCGCAACCTGTGCAGGACGGATTATTCTTTCCGCGGTTTTGTATCCGCGCCGTAAAACTTTTGCAATACTTCCGGGCGCGCTATTTTCATTTAATTCTTGCACGGCATCGTGCAGTGTCGGATCAAATGCGTCTCCAATTTCAGCGTAAGCGGTAACCCCCTGATTTAAAAGTGCGGTAATAAGTTGAGAACGGACATTTTCCATTCCAATCCTCCAGTTTGAATCCATTTTTGCCCAAGCATCGCTTGCAATTGCCATATCAAAACTGTCCAATGCAGGAATAATATCCTCTATTAGAGCGTCGCGAGAGCGGTTTCCCGAGCGTTCTGCCATGAGCACCGCGTCTTTGCGGGAATTGATAGAATCGGCCTTGCATCTCTGCCAGCCTATCAAGTATTCTTGTTTCTCCGCCTTGCATTTCTCCAGCTCGGCTCGTAATGTCTTCAATTTATCTGCCAGAGTTGCGGAACCCTGCTCTTCGGAATCAACCTCAAAATCTCCTGATGCAGGTTCTATCTTAACTTCTTCAGAATTCTCGGGAGAATCCGTTTCTTTTTTATCTTTCTTCCCCCACGTCATGCCCGAGAGTATACTCTGTGCGATAGTCCCAGTCCATATTTTCAGTTCTCGCGTGCTGTAAAAAGAACGTCCGCTCTGTGCGGACGTTCTTTTCTGTCTTTATCGTTTTGACCACTCGCGGTCCTGGGAAACCGACGGTTTTCCCAATCCTTCCTGCACGGGGAACTCCCGTTCCCCGACCCCCTCCCACCCGCAACGCTCAAAACTAACGTTTTGACCACTGCGGGGCTCGGCGGGCCTTCTTGAGGCCGAATTTTTTGCGTTCCTTTTTGCGCGGGTCGCGCTTCAAAAATCCTCGCTGTTTCAAATCCTTGCGGAATTCAGGAGTGATTTCCGTAAGAGCGCGTGAAATTGCATGCCGTACTGCGGTAGCCTGGCCCTTGTGGCCTCCGCCGGATACGTGCACAGAAACCGCATATGCGGAGTTGGTGGAAGTGAGAGATTCAAAAGCCGTTTTAACAAGAACAGCGAGAGGAAAATATTCCTCGGCAGTCTTTCCGTTCACTGTCATTGAAGAATGCTTCGCAGGGACAAGGCGTACGCGCGCACTCGCTGTCTTTCTTCGTCCTACTGCCTCTACGTATCTTTCTTTGGTTGCCATGGTATTAAATTATTTAAACGGTTATTTTAAGATTCTTCATTCTGCCGACGCGCAATGTGTTTCGCGGAAGCATTCTCTCAATTGCTCGGCGAAGAGGTTCGGCATGCCCTTTGCGTACTTGGAGCTTGCCCAGCGCCTCTGTCTTCAATCCGCCGGGATAGCCCGAGTAAGAGGTGTATTTTTTCCCAAGACTCTTGCGGTCTGTAGTGATAAGCTTGCCGGCGTTCAAAATATTTACCTTAACCGGCGAAGCGATGTTGGGCGTGTATCTGGCCTCGGTCTTGCCCATCAGGGTCTTTGCAGCAAGAGAGGCCACGCGGCCCAAGGTCATACCGCTCGCATCTATTGTGTACTGCGTAGTTTCCATATTATTTCTCATCGGCGCTCACAAGCTCAATGCGCGCAGATTCAATCGCACGCTTGCCCACGCGCCCCAATCTTACGATTCTTGTGTATCCGCCAATGCGCTTTTTAAATCTTGGCGCAATCGTGCTGTGCAATTTGAGCACTGCGTCCGGCGCTCCGCCCATGCGGGAAGAAACAGCTCTGCGAGAGGCAACAGTATTTGCCTTGCTTGCAGTAATTATCCTTTCAACAAAAGGACGCAATTCTTTCGCACGCGCAATAGTCGTAGTGATTCCTTCTGAAAGGAAAAGCGAGCGCGCCAGACTGCGCAGAAGCGCCTCGCGCTGTCCGCTTTTGCGTCCTAATGTGCGCGTCTTCTTATGGTGCTTCATAAATCAACAGTTCCGATTAATCAATTTTGATTTATTGAGAGCGCAGGGTGAGACCGAGATTTGATAGAGCGCGCTTAATATCTTGCAAGCCCTTCTGGCCTAACCCTTCAATGGAAAGAAGGTCGTCTTCGCGTTTGCGCACAAGCCCGCCCACAGTTCGGATTGAGACGTTGTCCAAAGCGTCCTCAACACGCTGTGGCAATTTGAGCTCGGTGATGCGCGTCTTCAATACTTCAGAATCAAGAGCCGGTTTATCATCTTTCCCGCCGTCTTTGGATTTAGAAGAACGAGAACCTGTCTCATCTTCTCCTGTGTCTTCTTCTTTGAAGCCGACAACTGCCTTAAGCTGGTGGATCATCGTCTCAATCGCCCGCTCAAGCGCTTCTCGCGGAGCAATAGTGCCGTCTGTCTCAATCAAAATGCGCAGTCGGTTGAAATCAGTTCTGTCGCCGACGCGCATGTTTTCTACTTCATAGTTCACTCGGCGGATGGGAGAGAAAATCGCGTCCAGTGCAATGGCGCCGATGTCCACCCTCTCTTTCTGGTGCGATTCTTTCGGCACATATCCAAGGCCTCGTTCAGCGCGAAGTTCAATTTCAAGAGTTGTCTTCCCTGTGAGTTCGGCAATGTGGCTTTCAGGGTTCAAGATTTCCACTTGGCCGGGAAGCTTCAAATCGCTTGCAGTAACTTCCTTCGGGCCCTTTACTGTAAGGCTTATTGTTTGAGGTTCGTCTGTAAGGATTCGCAGTCGGATCTTTCTAATATTAAGAAGAATGGTTACCACATCCTCTTTCACGCCCTCTATTGTAGAGAATTCGTGCGGAACTCCGGGGATTTTTACGTGCGTGACAGCAGCTCCAGGCAAAGATGATAGGATTATGCGCCTAAGGGAATTGCCAAGCGTGTAGCCGTATCCCGGATATAGGCCGTCTATCTCATATGTACCGCTCCTCTCTGATTCTGTAACAATTCTTGGCTTGGACGGGAGCGCGATGTGATAGTCAGACATAAATAAATTTTGAACGGTTAATTTTTAGCCAGTAATAAATTCCCCAAAAAGATTATAAAAGTGGTCGCTATTATAGCATTATCTGCTATAAAACTCAAATACGGTGGAATAATCAATGCCTGCGTCTACCGGCGAATAAGCCGGCTCTCCGATAATTTCCGCATGCATCAAATTCGGGTCAAACTTTATCCAAGAAGTCTTTCTCAAAGAACCCGCCTCCTCCGGGTCGGTAATCTTGCCATACATTGAGCTTTTCCTGCTTCCCTCTCGCACATCAACTGAATCCCCCTTGCTTACTGCGTATGAAGGTATGGTAATCCTCTCGCCGTTGATCATTATGTGGCCGTGCGAAACCATTTGGCGGGATGCTCGGCGAGTGGGTGCGAGCCCAGAGCGATACACGACGTTGTCCGCCCTCAATTCAAGCGTTCTGTGCAAAGAGAGAGCAGGGTCCTTAAGAGCGAAAGATGCCTTAACGTAATTTGAAAGTTGGCGCTCAGAAAGGCCGTAGGTGTAGCGAAGCTTTTGTTTCTCTAAAAGCTGGCGTCCGTAGTCAGACCCTCCTCGGCGCCCTCGGCGCTCTTTTGTGTTTTTGGTGCGCGCTTCCGACAAGGCAAATTTCTGCGTTTGCGTCTGTTCAAAAACGCCCGCGCCTAGGCGTTTTGCAATTTTGTATTTTGAGCCGATTTTAAGCATGATATTTATTAATTGATATTAAATCCTGCGCGGTTTTGCCGGGCGAGGACCATTGTGAGGGATTGGGGTATCGTCGGCAATACGCACAATGTCTATTCCTTTAGAAGAAAAAGCGCGCAATGCAGATTCTCGCCCTGCTCCAACGCCTCGTATAACCACGTTTACCTCTTTTATCCCTATGATATTGGCCTTGTCTCCTACAATCTCTCCCACTTTAGCGGCCGCAAAGGGAGTTCCCTTTTTGGCTCCAGAAAAACCCAGCGCCCCGGAAGAAGACCATGCTACTGTGTTTCCGTTTACATCCGCAAGCAGGACTTTGGTGTTGTTGTAAGTCGCGTGGATATTCAGAGTGCCCTGGACAAGATTCTTCTTTGCAACGCGGGCCAAAGAGCGCGATTTGAGTCCCGCATCCACGCTTCCGCCTGATTTTCTGATGATACGTTTCTTTCCCATATTATGTCTTTTCTAGCTTGCGTCTTCCTGATGTCATGGTCTTGCGCACGTTGCCCCTGGTCGTGCGGGAATTTGTTT
>JANLIP010000112.1 GCA_024654165.1 Candidatus Kaiserbacteria bacterium
TTTTTGGACGGGGCTCAAACCCAAACCGTCAAAAAACCTCGCACCTTCTCGCTGAAATTGGGAAAAACTATACAGCGAGGTGTAGCCTCGCTGTATAAAAGGATACGATGAGGCTACGCCTCATCGTATAAGAATTAAGACGATTTGATGAAAAGGTAAATGTCTTCCAGCGCCTTTACAGCATCGCCCGCGGCAATATTATTTTGATGGTACTTGCCGTTGGTACAATCGCCGGCACTCCATATGCGCGATTCTACCCCCAACGTATTCGCCCTCTGGGTACGCGGATCCACTTCAATCTGGCCGATTTTATTCAATACAAGGGAACTGCCAGCGAGCCACGATGTGTTGGGCAGAAGTCCGATTTCAACAAATATTCCTTCCACAGGAAGATTTTCCTCTGCGTCTTTACCGGCCAATTTATATTTAAGACCGGTAACAAATTTTTCTCCGACAATCGCGGTCGGCACTGCATTTTTGATGACGCGCATGTTGGGGTGCGCCAAGACCGCGCGCACGGTAATTTCGTCTGCGCGGAACGCATCGCCTCTATTTACAAGCGTTACCGTCTTGCAGTAGGCAAGAAGCTGGGAAGCGGTTTCAAACGCGGCGTTTCCTCCGCCGATGACGGCGACGTCTTTGTCGGCGAAAAGCGGCCCGTCGCAAGAGGCGCAATACGTGAGGCCTTTCTGGTCGTATTCTTCCGCTCCGGGAATCTCCAACTTTCGGCGCGTGGCGCCCGCAGTGATTAAAACAGCACTCGCCTCGTATTGTTTTCCGCTCGCGAGCGTTACGGTTACCTTGTCTTTATCTTGTTTCAGCGCGACCGCAGTATCTGGGGAAACAATTGAAAGAGAATCGCCCGCATAACTTTCCACATGCTTGCGTAAGTTTTCCGCAAGCTGATTTCCTGATATCGCCGTAGTTCCTATCCAGTTTTGTACGTTGTCTGAAACCGTGCTCTGCCCGCCCCATTCTTTTGCAACCAAAACTGTTTTCAAGCGTTTGCGCGCGGCATAAACGCCGGCAGAAGCTCCTGCCGGCCCTCCGCCGATTATTATTAAGTCATACATAGCTTGTAGCCTGTAGCCAGTAGCTGGTAGCCATAATGCAATGCATATCTCTTTTGAATTTGCTGCAGGCTACTGGCTACAAGCTACTGGCCATCCTTTACTTTCTGCGAAGAAAGGATGGAAGACCGCCCCATGTCTCGTCGTCTTCTTCCGCTCCCGCTACTGCGCCAGCCACTGGTGTCGTGTGCTTCGGAGCATCCTTTACCAACTTCTCAGACTTTTTAAAGTGCGTATTTTTATCGGCATCCTTATCCTCATCGCGCGAGTCGTCTTCCATCATTAAGGAGGGCGACACCGGCGCAACATCCTTATCCTTTTTAGCGGCTAAGCGCGAAGAAGCGGGGAACAAAGATGTGCGTATGCCCTCGGGGAATCCTGTGGCGATGACTGTGACGCGGACCTCGCCTTTCTTGAGCGTGCTGTCTGTAACCGCACCGAAGATAACCTTTGCATCCGGATCTATTGCTTCCGTTATGACATTGGCTGCATCTTGAACTTCCAGCATGCCAAGATCGTCTCCGCCTGCAATTGAGAAGAGAACGCCTTTTGCTCCGTTGATGGAGACTTCCAGAAGCGGGGAATTGATGGCATTGCGCGCGGCCAATTCTGCGCGTTTCTCCCCGGTGGCTGTTCCGATACCCATGAGGGCAGAGCCGGTGTTCTGCATAATTGTGCGCACGTCTGCGAAGTCCACATTTATTATGCCCGTGGTTGTAATGAGGTCTGATATTCCTTCAACTGCCTGCTTCAAAATGTCGTCGCACATTGCGAAAGCGTTCTTAATGCCTGTTTCTCGGCTCACAATGGAGAGAAGTTTGTCGTTGGGAATCACTATAAGCGCGTCCACCGCCTTGCGAAGCTCCGTCATCCCCTGTTCGGCTAATCGCATTCTTTGTGCGCCCTCAAATCCAAATGGACGAGTGACGACCCCCACAGTGAGCGCTCCGATTTCTCGCGCGATTTTTGCGACGACGGGCGCAGCGCCCGTGCCGGTACCGCCTCCCATTCCGCAAGTGATGAATACCATGTCGGAACCCTTTACAGCATCCTGAATTTCTTCCCGCGTCTCATCCGCTGCTTGCCGGCCCATGTCGGCATTCATTCCTGTTCCCAATCCGCGCGTGAGGGCTTTTCCAATATGAATCTTTCTTTTTGCTTTTGATTTGTGCAAATCTTGCGCATCGGTGTTCACCGTGATGAAATCAACGCCCTGCACATGAGAAGAGAGCATGTGATTGACTGCATTTCCACCGGAACCGCCGACGCCAATAACTCGAATTCTTGCAAACGATTCTACATCCGGCTTAACTTGTTTTGTCATAGTGAACGCATAATAGCACAGCGTATAAAAGGTCAAGCTTGACGAGCGGTGGCTATCGTGTCCGCGATTTCTTGAACTTACCTAGAAGTCCCGATGCACCGCCTGCTCCGACCGAAGCGTCGGAGGTCGGGACCCCGGCAAGACGTCGGGGCTGTCTCTACGGCAGTAGAGACCGCACAGCCTGTTTGACTGCTTCATTCGCACTGTCCCAGATTTCCCCCAAAGAGTGCCTATTTTGGGACGTGTCCTCTGCATACGCAAGACGGCAAAGGCCGTAGGCAACAGCCCATGTTGCGTCAACTGCGCCTGTGCGCGACAGGTTTCCAATGAGCCCCACTTGAGATGGAAGTTTAAGAATCGTGCGCGCGATGTCGGATGCGCTTGCAAGCCCGGAACCTCCTCCTGTGATAACGATTCCTGCGGGCAAGAGCCGATGGCGTCCGATTGTCTTCAGATGCGCATTTATTAAAACGAACATGTCCTTAAGCCGAGCCGCAATTATTAGGTTCATTTTCCGCGGAGGAATGTCGCTTCCCGTTACTGCTCCGCGCTTCATCTGTTCTGCTTCGGACGGAGGGATTTGAAAAGAGAGAGCGATGGTGTGCGTGATATCGGATGAGCCCGTAGGAAATACTTTTATGGAAATCGGAATGTTGTTGTCAAAGACTACTATTGAAAGAGTCTCTGCGCCGATGTTTGCGAGAACCGCTCCGGCCGTCTTTTGCGATTTAGAAAGCGCGACAAGGCTTGCCGCTAGGGGAGAAGCCATGACGCCCTCCACCTCTACTCCGGCCGTTTCCACGGCCTCTATCAAATCATCATGGTGCTGGGAGAGCATCGTGATAAGAAGCGTGTCTACTGCAAGCTTGGTGCCCTGGAGGCCGTTTGGAAGGCCTAGCACTTTTGTGCCGTCCACGCGGAACTCAAGAGGTACTGTATGGATGATGGTTCGGTTCGTGAGTTTCTGGGCAGCTTTTTTCTCGCTCTCGCGCTGTGCGCGCGCTATTTCGCGCTCTGTCACGATGCCCCCCGAGGGCGTAAGAGTGACCTCGCCAGAAGAGCGTATTTCGTCTAGTCCCAAGCCCCCCATCCCTACGCGTGCGCTTTTGATAGCGACCTTGGCAGTCTGCGACGCGCGCGCAATGGCTTCCTGTATGCTTTTGGTGGCTTCTTTGATATCCACTATATATCCGTAGCGCATGCCCTTGGAAGCGGAACTCCCTGTGCCCAATATTTGCATCGGGAGATCGGGATTTTCTGGAGGCGCAGAAATTACAACTTTGATGTGATATGTCCCTATATCAATGCCTGTGTAGAACTTTCTCATCGCCTATCTATTGTAGCGCGAGAAAGCCTTTTAAAAAGGGGCTGTAGGTAGTGGATAATGGGACGCTCAAAGGTCCTGTATTTTTTAACGGAGGAATGACTCAAACCGTTAAAAAATACAGGACCTTTTCTCTGTAGTTGCGGATAGATTTCAGAAAATATATCCGGTGACGTACCCCTGTTTGCGCAATGCTCCCTAGCTGGATATAGAGAATCCAAATTTGGCGAGCACTCTTTCTTCCGAATCATCCATCTTCTTTCCATGCGGGAGGCCCGATAGGTGCAGGCATCCGTGCGCGAAAAGGTGCGCGATGCGAGAACGCGAGGGAAGTCCCGCGGAGCGCGCCTCGCGCTCCGCTTTCCTGACATTTAGAAATATCTCGCCCTCGTTTTTTTGAAGAGGGAATGAAAGTACATTCGGAGCGTAATCTTTCTTTCTGTACTCGCGATTGATTCTGCGGGCTAGCATGTCGGCAGAAAGCACAAGAGAAAGGGAATAATCCTTGCCCAAGATTTCGCGAGAGATTTTTCCAAAAGGGATGTTGATTCTACTCCCACGCACCGTGCAGGTTACTTCAACGCCCATAACTTTGCATTGCTCTAGTGGGCGATAGGCGCTCCTTCGGGGGCCTTGGTTTGTGTTTGAGATTCCCTGGAGTGTCCTCCCCGGCGTGCCGGAGTCTCAGTGATTTTTCCCTCTTTGAGAAGCTGGCTGTACTCCTTTCGGCGTTTGATTAGCTTTAGGGCCCGTTTCTTTTTGACGATTTTTGATGTGTCGCGGGCGAAATAGCGCGTACCGCGCACGGTCCTTATTAGCCCCGTTCCTTGCACGCGCCGGCTGAATTTCCGTATAGTTGAAAGAGCGCTCTCGTTGCCGCTTTTGGTTACTTCTGCATTTATCATTGGCGGGATTTTAGCATTACTTATCGCTCCTGGCAAGATTTTTACGCCGAGACCGCAACTCGATGCTTTTTCAAATAATTCGTAAGTTCAGGAAGTTCTACGGCATTTTGAGAATTCGTTGC
>JANLIP010000028.1 GCA_024654165.1 Candidatus Kaiserbacteria bacterium
AATTCTCCGATGCTTCCAACCCATATATCTTTGTCATGAGACCGGTCTTGTAATAATTGCGCCCGAGCGGATTCTCGCGAAAGCATGAAATCTTCAGGCTTGATCGCATTTCTTATAACGGATATTTTGCGCGATAGAGATTTGAATCTAGAAAAAGGCCGTACGTCATATTCGGAAATGCATATCGTGTGATGCGAAAGTGCGATTGTCATGAGCGAGAGCAGATATATCACAAAGCGAGAAAGGGGGTTGCGCGATTCTCTGAAAGCCCAGCCGTGCACAGTGAATATTATATTGGGGACCTTGCAAATGCGCCCTGCAAATGCGCCGAGTATGCCCGCTTTGGAACTATTTAAATGAAGTACATCCGGCTTTTCTTTTTTGATTGCATTTACAATCGCGCGGTAGGCGCGGAAATCTCGCCTGGAAATATCCCTGCTAAGCTCTGGAACAAATATCGTTCTTATATTCGCATGAGTTAATCTCTCAATAAGAATGCCAGCGCTTGTCTTTCCCTGTGCTGTTCCGCAAAGCACTACAGGCTCCCAGCCCGAGGCTGGTCCGCCTTGGGCGGAAAAATTATCTTTTGGCAAATTGGTCGCAATATCATAGACATACCTCTGCGCTCCTCCAAAATTAGATTTTGTAACCACAAAAAGCACCTTTTTTCGGGGGTTATTTATACCTTGCCCAGACACCAACTCTGGCATAGCTTCTATGTTGCCCCTGCCGATTGTGTTAATCATATTTCTGCATAGAGTCTAATAGGCCGCTTGTAATCAATGCTTTCAGCAACATAATGCCAGAGTTGGTGTGGGGGCTTGTTTCATTGTGTCTAGAATGCCATGATACGGGAAACTTTGCCATGCCCGGTAGGACAATTTCGAATCGCCTTGTATGAATATTCACCAGATTATGAAAAACAAGATTTCTTTAAGCAGGTTGCAAACCTTCCATTATTTGGCCGCGGCAAGAATTATTCGAAATTGTACTAACCGGGTATGACTCTTGTACCTAAACGGGAATATGTCCTTCTATTGGTTGGCGATATAGCAATATTTGCGGTTTCGCTATGGATTTCGCTCGCACTCCGCTATTTGGAACTGCCTACGAGAGAGTTCTTCATGATTCACCTTGTGCCGTTTTCCTTTCTGTTCGTGGCCTGGATTGGAGTCTTCTTTCTTGCAGGGCTCTACAGCCGGCACTCGCGCATTTTCAGGAGCCGTCTAAGCTCAACTATTTTTTACGCACAGATGGCAAACATGTGCGTTGCGGCGCTATTTTTCTTTTTTGTTCCGTCGTTCGGTCTCGCGCCCAAAACCATTCTAGTTCTTTATTTGGCAGTTTCATTTATTTTGATTTTCTTTTGGAGGGCCGGCATATTCCCGCACATTCCGCGCAACAGGAAATTAAGAGGGGTTCTCATTGCATCAGGCGCTGATGCAGAGAAGCTTGTGGAAGAAGTCAAGAATGACCCGCGTTCAACCTTCACTTTTGATTACACGGTGGACACAAAAATTACTCCGACGCACGAAGTGATACAGCGCGCCTGCCGTATTGCAGAAGACGATAGCATTACGTTTCTCGTGGTGGATTTCAGGGACAAGGCAGTGTCTACCGCGCTCCCCATAATTTATGAAGCGGCGTTTCGCAAAAGCCGTTTCGCGCTCATTGATGCCGCTGATTTATATGAAGATATTTTTGACCGAGCGCCTCTTTCTTTTGTGAATTACGAGAAAGTTCTTGGCGCGATTTCCTCATCGCGCGCGTACGATTTGTTGAAGCGCTTCGTTGATGTGTCGGGCGCGATTGTGATTGGAGCCGTATCCCTAGTTTTTTACCCATTTGTATATCTGGCTATCAAGCTGGACGACGGCGGGGACATTTTCATTACACAGAAGCGAGTCGGTAGATTTCAGCACTCTATAGGCATCACTAAATTCAGGAGCATGAGCGGGAACGATGACGGCGTTTACGGCGAGAATGGAAAAACAAAGCTCATAGTAACGCGCGTAGGAAAATGGCTGCGCATATTGCGCATAGACGAATTCCCTCAGCTTTGGAGCGTCATAAAAGGAGACCTCTCGCTTGTAGGTCCCAGGCCTGAATTGCCCGCGCTCGCACGAGAGTACAGCGCCAAAATCCCTTATTACAATGCGCGTTATCTTGTCACCCCAGGGCTTATGGGTTGGGCACAGCTTCATCACGACAGACATCCGCACCATGGGGCAGACGTTGCTGAAACGAAGGAGAAACTTTCTTACGATCTATATTATCTTGAACGGCGCTCTCTTATTCTAGATTTATTTATAATATTGCAGACTGTGCGCATAATGATTACGGCCCGTGGAACTTGAGGGGGTGCTCGGCAGACTGTCTCCTCGCCGAACGATACGCCAGTGCCAGTGCTTTCATTACGCGATACTGCGAACACCCTTTACGTGTAAGAGTTCGTTGCGCGATGTTCTCTAGGAGACAATCTGCCTCGCTTAAGTTGAGCAAATAAAGATAGAATACAGATTTTACGTTCTTGCTCGCGTATAAATGGAATTGCGGGTAATATGTAAATCATGCAGAAGGCAATAGTAACTGGCGGTGCTGGATTTATCGGCTCGCACCTTGTTTCAGAACTCGTAGAGCGCGGGTTTGATACGCACATCATTGATGATTTCTCAGGCGGAAGAATGGAAAAGAGGAAACATCCCAAGGCCACATATCATGAGGTTGACATACGCGATTATGAATCTATCGCGCCTATAATCGCCGGCGCTTCGTGCGTATTTCATGAGGCGGCGCTTCCGCGCGTTCAATTCTCTATAGAACATCCGCAAGAAACTTTCTCTGTGAATGTAGACGGGTTCGTGTCGGTGCTTCGCGCGTCGCATGAGGGGGGAGTCAAACGCCTCATATATGCGGCGTCCAGTTCTGCATATGGAGACCAAACAAAAATGCCTCTCTCGGAAGATTTTCCTGCACAGCCCAAAAGCCCTTATGGGTTGCAGAAATATATCGGAGAATTGAGCTGTCGTTTGTGGAACGAAGTCTACGGCCTTTCCACGGTGTCTCTTCGTTACTTCAACGTCTACGGCGCGAACTTTGATCCGAATGGCCCATATGCGCTTGTCATCGGGAAATTTCTTTTGCAAAAATCTAAGGGCGAACCGCTAACGATTACCGGCGACGGCACGCACACGCGCGATTTTACGAACGTGCGCGACGTGGTTAGGGCGAACATGCTAGCGATGGAATCGGAAAAAGTTGGCAAGGGGGAAGTTATAAATATCGGCGCAGGGCGCAATGCTTCCATCAATGAAATAGCCTCCATGATAGGCGGGCCAGTGGTGCATGTAGAACCAAGGCTTGAGCCGGCGCATACTCTTGCCGACACTGCCAAAGCCAAGAAGCTTCTTGGTTGGGAGCCGACAGTCAAACTTGAAGACGGAATCGCCGAATTGAAGAAAAATTCTGGTCTCCTATGAACATTCTCACATTCTCAAGAATGTGAGAATGTTCTAAATCGTCATGATAATTAATGGCAAGAGAATAGCCGAGGATATATATGCGGACCTCGCGCCGCGATATGCCTCACTGGGCAGGAAGGCGGTGCTCGGCATCGTAGTAGTGGGGGAGAATCCCGTGATTGCGTCGTTTGTTCGCATTAAAGAGCGTTCTGCCGAGCGTCTTGGTATTCCAATGCTACGGGAGAATTTGCCCGAATCGGCAACGGAAAAAGAAATTCTTGATGCGGTAGATACTTTGAATAAGAATGCCGATGCGGTAATAGTCCAGCTTCCTCTGCCTGCCGGAATTAATACAAACAACGTTCTGGCCGGAGTTCCGAATGAGAAAGATGTGGATGCGCTGAATCCGACGATTCCGGAAGATGGGCGGCTCGTCCACGCGCCAGTCGCGCTCGCCGCTGTTGAGATATTGGAGCGCTCCGGCGTGCATATAAAAGGTGCGTGTGCGGTTGTTGTCGGCGCTGGGCGTTTGGTTGGCGGGCCTTCGGCGTGGCTTTTGCGGAAGCTCGGCGCGAATGTGTCGGTGTTTTCTCTGGAAGAGGGCTCTATTAACGATTTGAAAGACGCCGACATCATTGTTTCAGGCGCGGGGAATCCCGGTTTCATAAAACCGGAACATATAAAGCAAGGCGTCGCCTTGATAGACGGAGGCACAAGCGAACTCAATAAAAAAATAGCCGGCGATGCGGACCCCGCGTGCGCGCAGATCGCTAGTGTGTTTACGCCCGTCCCCGGCGGAGTGGGGCCCGTCGCAGTCGCGATGATATTCAGGAATTTACTGCAATTGGTAGAGCAGAAATAAGATTATACGCATATTGCGCGCTCTAATTCTGTGCGTATACTGAAGCCCAATGTTAAAAAGACGACTTATCGCTCTTATCGTTCTAGCTATTGGAGTCGCAATCGGCTGGTTTGTTTACAACTCACAAATCACAGGGTCGCGCCCTTTTAAGCTTGGGCTTGACCTCTCCGGCGGAACACAACTTACATACCGTGCGAAACTGGATGCAATACAGGGAAACACCGTAGCAGATTCCATGTCGTCTTTGCGCGATACGATTGAGCGACGTGTGAATCTCTTCGGCGTGTCGGAACCAATCGTGCAGACAGAGCACGGAGGAACGCTCGCGGGCACTTCGGAAGAACGCCTTATCGTGGAGCTTCCGGGAGTTACCGATACGCAAAAGGCCATTGACCTGATAGGCCAAACTCCTGTGCTGGAATTTCGCATGTTGAAAGAAGGAGCAACGTCTCCGGAAACCGGAGTGACGACTGAGAATGTAAATGAACTTTTTGAACCCGCATCCATTACAGGAAGACATTTAACCAGCGCGCAAATTCAATTCAGTCAGAATCCAGGCGGGATTCCAAATGAGCCGGTAGTCGCTCTCCACTTTAACGCGGAAGGCGGAAAAATATTTGCTGATTTGACTAGGGCGAATGTGGGCCGTTACTTTGGAATGTTCTTAGACGGAATTCCGATTTCCATACCTGTAATCCGTGAAGCCATCCCAGACGGCACAGCGATAATTTCCGGCAACTTTACCGCCGCGGGAGCGAAGGAACTCGCGAGGAATTTAAGCTTTGGCGCGCTTCCGGTCCCGATTGAATTAATCGGCGCGCAGACCGTGTCTGGGACGTTGGGCGGGGAAGCGGTTGTCCGCGGAATTTCCGCCGGACTCTGGGGCGTGGGGCTTGTAGCCCTCTTCATGATTATTTGGTATCGCCTTCCGGGAACCATTTCTGTTGTTGCACTCGCACTCTATGTTGTTGCAATTCTTGCGCTTTTCAAGCTTATTCCTGTGACGCTCACTGCCGCAGGCATTGCAGCCTTTATTCTTTCAATCGGCATGGCGGTAGATGCGAACATTCTGATATTTGAACGTACAAGAGAAGAAATGGAGGGAGGAAAATCCGCAAAAGATGCGATTGGCGACGGATTCGCGCGTGCATGGCCCTCCATCCGCGATTCCAATATCTCATCCATGATTACCGCGGTGATTCTTTTCTGGTTCGGCACGTCGCTCATCAAAGGATTTGCACTCGTGTTCGGGCTCGGAGTTTTGGTGTCTATGCTTACAGCAATTTCCGTTTCGCGAACGTTTCTTTTTGCGCTAGGCATTGATTCCAAGGGTGGATTGTCTAGATTTTTATTCAGCAGTGGTATTTCTAGCAACTAGAAGCTAGCCCCTAGCAGCTAATCATTATGCTTATCGTCAAATACAGAAATATATTCTTCGGAATAACGGGAGCAATCGTTCTTGCATCGCTCATATCGCTATTTGTATACGGCTTGCACTTGGGGACAGATTTTACCGGCGGTACGCTCGTACAGGTGACATATGAAGGAGGCCGGCCCGACCCGGCGGTTTTGCAGGGGTCGCTAAACACAGCGGGGCTCAAAGGATATTCACTGCGCGAGGCGAATGCCAATGATTATATTTTGCGCGCGGGAAATTTAACGGACGAAGAGCGCACGAATTTGCCGGGAATTTTATCGGTAGGAGGCAAGAATCCCGTTACTATAAATACGCTTACGGAAGTCGGGCCGACAATCGGTTTGGAACTTAGAAACAAAGCGCTGTTGGCACTCGCGCTCGTCTTGCTTTGCATTCTCCTTTTCATCGCTTTTGCGTTTCGCAAAGTCTCAAAGCCCGTATCTTCATGGGTATACGGTTTAATTGCTCTCGTTACGCTCGTGCACGACATTATCGTGCCTGTGGGATTTTATGCGGCGCTTGGATACTTCTTGG
>JANLIP010000030.1 GCA_024654165.1 Candidatus Kaiserbacteria bacterium
CAATCGGGCGCGGACAGCGCGAACTCATAATCGGAGACCGCTCTACGGGAAAAACGACGATTGCGATTGACACAATAATAAACCAGAAATACGAGCCCGCCGAGAAACGGCCGATTTGTATTTACGTCGCAATCGGACAAAAGGAATCAAAAACAGCTCGCATCGTGGCACAGCTCACGGAGGCAGGAGCCATGGATTACACGATAATCGTAGATGCTCCGGCCAGCGCGCCTGCCGCCCTGCAGTTCTTGGCACCCTACGCAGGTGTTGCCATGGGTGAATATTTCATGGACCGCGGACAGGATGTGCTTGTGATTTACGACGACCTCTCAAAGCAGGCGACGGCTTACCGCCAGCTCTCTTTGCTTTTGCGCAGACCGCCGGGCCGTGAAGCGTATCCGGGCGACATTTTTTACTTGCACTCCCGCTTGCTTGAAAGAGCGGCCCGTTTGAACGAGGAAAAGGGGGGCGGTTCTATTACGGCATTGCCGATTATTGAAACGCAGGACGGAGACGTCGCCGCGTATATTCCGACAAACGTCATCTCAATTACCGACGGCCAGATTTTCTTGGATTCGTCGCTTTTCAACAAGGGTATCCGCCCCGCTATTGACGTCGGTATCTCCGTTTCCCGCGTCGGTTCCTCCGCACAGACCAAAGCAATGAAATCTGTCGCTGGAACTCTGCGCCTAGGCCTCGCTCAATTCCGCGAGCTTGAGGCGTTTATGCAATTCGCGCAGGATTTGGACAAGACGACGGCAGACAGAATAGAAACGGGACGTCGCATGGTGGAAGTCTTGAAGCAGAGAAACGGCGCTCCGATCCCCGTAGAGAAGCAAGTCGCTGTGCTCTATGCGGCCGACAAGAAATTCTTCGCTGATGTTGCGATTGCGCGTGTGAGCGAAGTAGAGGCGCTTCTGCTTGAATTCGTTGACGGCCAGTACGCGAAAGAGCTTGCAGAGATAAAAAAGACCGGCGTTGTTTCAGAAGAATTGAAAAAGAAACTTGACCGCGCGCTTGAAGAATTCCGACTGGCACATAAGGATTTGTTCGGCGGAAAGTAACGTATGGCAAGTCTCAAGAGTCTCAAGATAAAAATCCACTCGTACAAGAAAACCGGCACGGTAACGAAGGCGATGCAGGCGGTTTCCGCAGTGAAAATGCGCAAGGCCCAAGAGCGCGCACTTTCAGGGCGCGCATACGCGGCGACATCGCTTTCAATTCTCCAGCGCCTTTCGGGCACCTCTGATGTCAAGCGCCATGCGCTTTTGCAGACTAAAACCGGTAAAACCTGTTTTGTGATAATCACCAGCGATAAAGGCCTTGCGGGCTCGCTCAACAGCGCCGTAATACGCAAGGCTGAAGCCGAAATATTGAGGTTAAACCTCAATAAAGGAGATGTCGTAATCATCGGCGTGGGACGGCGTGGAGCGGAGTATTTCGCATCCCGCGGATACGAAGTGAAAATGAAATTTGAAAATGTCGCTGACGGGGTTTCCGAAGAGGAAATGCGCATGGTTACAGACAAGGTTCTTAATTGGCACGAGGAAGGCGAAATCTCAACTTGCATTGTCGCCTACACGAATTTCATATCCACATTTGAACAAGAGCCCGTTGTCCGGCAGATTGTCCCGATTGCTCCGGAAATGTTTTCTTTGCTGGTAAAGAATATCAGGCCTGCGAAGGGAAAGTATTCCCCTATACCTGTCGAAGAGAAAATCTCTGCACCAAGCGTGTATACGATAGAGCCGGATGCCGACAGCGTGCTTCGGATTTTGTTGCCAAAACTTCTAAACATCGCCGTATTCCACGCACACATAGAATCAAAGGCATCCGAACACTCCGCGCGCATGGTTGCGATGAAAAGCGCGACCGACAAGGCGAACGAAATGGCAAGCACCTACACGCGCACATTCAACAAAGTGCGCCAAGCCGCCATCACGCGCGAAGTTTCCGAAATTACGAGCGGGATTGAGGCGATGAAATGAATTAGCTTCTAGCGACTAGCTGCTAGCTTCTAGACATGAAGAAAGAACGGCCGGGAGTTGGAATAGGTATTTATATTCGTAAAAACGGGCAAATATTGGTAGGTAAACGCAAAGGCGAGCATGCTGGAGGAACGTGGTGTGCCCCAGGCGGGCATCTTGAAATGGGAGAATCTTGGGAAGATTGTGCACGGCGCGAGGTTAGAGAAGAAACGGGAATGGAAATTGAAAACGTGCACTTTGGAAATGCAACAAATGACGTGTATGGAGACGGGAAACATTATGTGACAATTCAAATGATTGCAGATTGGGAATCCGGAGAACCGCAAATTCTTGAACCAGAGAAAATGGAGGAAGGGTGGCAGTGGCGAGATTGGAACGACATGCCGAACCCTAGAATGCTCTCGTTTGAGAATTTCTATAAGAGCGGGTATAATCCTTTCAACTAACATATGTCTACAGGAACAATTACGCAGATTATAGGCTCGGTCGTAGACGTGCATTTCCCGGAAGGACTGCCAGCTATTAAAAATGCTCTAACCGTCAATGCGCCCTACTCCGCTCCCGACTCCGCCAAGGCTACGGCGGGCAAGAAAGCTACGAAGGGCGAGAACGAACGTGCGTTCGTTCTCGAAGTTGTCCAGCATCTGGGGCTTAATCGCGCGCGATGCATTTCAATGAGAGACACCGCGGGGCTTGCACGAGAAACGGAAGTCACAGATACGGGCGCGCCTATATCGGTGCCAGTCGGCGAATCGTCTTTGGGAAGAATGTTTAACGTCATCGGCGACCCGATTGACGGCGGGGAAGCAATGCCTAAAAACACCGCGCGATTGCCGATTCACCGCGACCCGCCGGCGTTCATGCGCCAAAGCACGAAAGCAGAAGTTTTTGAAACGGGCATTAAAGCGATTGACCTAATGACGCCTTTTATTAAAGGCGGTAAGGCCGGCCTCTTCGGAGGCGCAGGTGTCGGTAAAACAGTTCTCATTCAGGAGCTAATCCACAACGTCGCATCTGAACACGGAGGATATTCCGTATTCGCCGGCGTCGGCGAGCGCGTGCGCGAAGGCAACGACCTCTATAACGAAATGAAAGATTCCGGCGTGCTTGCGAAGACGGCGCTCGTATTCGGCCAAATGAACGAAGTTCCCGGCGCCCGCGCGCGCGTGGCGCTCTCCGGCCTTACCATGGCCGAGGCATTTCGCGATGAGGGAGGTAAAGACGTACTCTTTTTCATGGACAACGTATTCCGTTTCGTGCAGGCGGGCTCTGAGGTATCTTCTCTATTGGGGCGCGTACCGTCCGCTGTCGGTTACCAGCCGACGCTGGCCGAGGAAATGGGACTTTTGCAGGAGCGCATTACTTCCACCAAGGAAGGCTCAATCACATCCGTACAGGCAATTTATGTACCGGCAGACGACCTCACAGATCCAGCACCCGCAACCACTTTCTCGCACCTTGATTCCACCATCGTTCTTTCGCGCGCGCTAGCATCCTTGGGAATTTATCCGGCGATTGACCCGCTTGAATCCGGCTCTTCCGCCCTTACTCCTGAAATCGTGGGCGAGGAACATTACCGCGTGGCAAACGAGACGCGCCGAGTTCTTCAACGCTACAAGGATTTGCAAGACATCATCGCCATTCTCGGTATTGAAGAGCTTTCCGACGAAGACAAGAAACTGGTCTATCGCGCGCGCAAAATCCAGAGATTCCTTTCACAGCCTTTCCGCGTGGCCGAAGTATTCACTGGCACCAAGGGAAAATTCGTTACGCTTGCAGAAACGGTCCGCGGATTCGGCGAGATTCTCGCCGGCAAGCACGATGGGCTGAACGAACAGGCGTTCTATATGAAAGGAGGGATTGATGAAGTTACCAAACAGTAAGTAGTAAGTAGAAAATAGTAAGTAGGCAAGAACGCATCAAGTCACTACTACTAATTACTAACTACTGACCACTGACTATGCAAAAGACTTTTCACCTCGTTATCTCAAGCGTAGGCGAGACGTATTTTGACGGCCAAGCGGTTTCTGCCACATTGCCAGGCTCTGACGGCGAACTCACCGTACTTCCTAATCACGAGCCGTTTGTGACAGCTTTAAAGAACGGAACAATTACAGTGCGCCTGCCAGCAGGGGAGACAAAGACATTTAAAACTGAGAACGGGATTTTGGAATTCTCTGGAAATCGCGCGGTGGTGCTTCTGTAGAGTGCCAATCTACAAATGGATTCCAATCTACAAATATCTACGAATGAGAAAAGCGGGTATTTGTAGTCATTCGCAGCATTCGGATAATTCGTAGATTAGGACTTATGAAAAGATTTCAGAGAACCGTAGAAGATTTCACGTGCGAGCATTGCGGAGCGTCCGTCAAAGGGGATGGTTATACCAATCACTGCACACAGTGCTTGTGGAGCAAACACGTTGATATAAATCCGGGCGATCGGGCGAACGCGTGCGGCGGACTCATGAGGCCGATACGCATAGAAGGTTCCACGCCGGATTATTTTCTAATTCATGAATGCGTACGGTGCGAAAAACAAAGCAGGAATATATTCGGAAAAGCAGACAACATGGAAACCTTGCTTTCTATTGCTAAAACTGTCGCAGAGGGCAAGGTTGCCAAGCGACTGGACTAATCACAGCATTGTGGCATAGTTAATGCATGTCTCGTTCAAACGGGAATCACGATGTGGGCATGGAAGCAGGACTTCGTCTCTCGATGGGATTTCTCCATCCAAGGGTGCATCATCATGATGTTATAGCTGTGCGCCAGCTTATGCTTGGAGCGGCAGTTGTCATGCTTCTTACGGCCCCCTTTTACGGGGACTCGCTTTTAATAGAGCTTCCTTTTGTACTGATAGGCGCGGGGGTTCTGGCGAGCCTGTCTGCAATTACACGGGCGACGGAAAAAACTATTCTAACGGCTGATGCTGTCGCAGCGGGCGTCGGCATGTGCATATATCAGACGTGGGCATTGCTTGGATATGACCAGGCCGTCTCCATAGCATTTATTCTTCGCGAAATCCTGGTTGTCCTTTTCTTATTTATATTTTATTTCAGCGTGATGGCTTCGCGCTCTATGATAGTGAATCATAAGGAAAGAAAGTACTTTAGAGATTATGTCCGAGATAATCCGGATAGTTTGCCCAAGAAAGAGACTTACGTACACTCTCAAATTTTTCTCAAGGAAGAAGAAGAGGACCCGAATTATGGCAAACACGAGAGCGGACGGCCTTTCAAAGAAGGAGATTGAATGTGAATAGGTTCGCAAATTTGGGTCCTATAGAGTATAAATAGGCGTTTTTTTATCCACCTTTATCAAGGCAATATGCACCGATTGTTTTTCTTGACAGGAAAGTGGATGCAATTACGTCAGGGTTTGGAGCCAAGGTGGCAATAGACCTTGTGCGCCGCAATGTATAAACGAAACATAAACGAACACATGCGATATGGAAATTGACGCGCACCGTCAACGTCGCGGAGGGGACATATGACGAGCAGGTTGTGATTGACGGGAAGAG
>JANLIP010000031.1 GCA_024654165.1 Candidatus Kaiserbacteria bacterium
CGCAATAGGATTCAGCCGGCTCTATCTTGGCGTTCACTATATAAGCGACGTAGTCGCCGGATACCTGCTAGGAGGAATATTTGTAATCGTCGGAATTAAAATCTCCAGAAAATTGCGAGAACGGCCTATTTCTGCTTTGAAGTAAGTATCGTTTTCAGAAGCGCCATGCGCACTAGGAGGCCGTAGCCGACTTGCCGGAAGTAAACCGCGTGCGGCGATGTGTCAACATCATCTGTTATCTCTCCAATGCGCGGAAGGGGGTGAATGATGATGGCGCCTTTTTTCATTGAGTTGGCAACTTTTCGCGTGATAATATAGCGGCCCTTTTGTTTCTCGTATTCCGCATCATTCTTTATCCACTCTTTCGCTATGCGCGTTTGATACACGACATCAGCTTCTTTCACGACCTGAGCCATATCCTCCGTTTCGTTCCACTCCACTTTATGCCGAGTAAGATATTTCTTTACATCATCGGCCATCTGAAGTTCGGGCGAGGAAACGAACGTAATCTTCATGTCTTTGTACTTTCCCAAAATATATGAGAGCGACCGCGCTGAACGGTAATAACGCAAGTTGCCTATGATGGCGACATGTATTCCATCCTCACGTTTTAATTCTCGCTGAATTGTATACAAATCAAGAAGCGACTGTGTTGGGTGCTGTCCCATATTTCCGTCGCCCGCGTTTATGATGGGCACGCTGGCAACTGCAGCCGCCCTATCAGACGCTCCGGTTTCATTATGACGCATCACTATTACGTCTGCATAATTGCTAATGACGCGAATAGAGTCTTCAAGAGTCTCGCCCTTTGATTGCGAGGATGCCTGTCCGCTTTCCATAGTGATGACTGAACCTCCCAGGCGAAGCATGGCCGAAGAAAAAGAGAGGCGCGTTCTCGTAGACGGTTCAAAGAAAAGCGCCGCCATAATTTTGCCCTTCAGACAGTCATCTCTGGTCTTCTCCAATTGAGAAGCGAGCGCAAAAAGTTGGTCAAGCGAGCTTCTGGTAAACTGCTGTGTTTTAGTGACGTGATGCATCACTGGATAGTATAGCGTATGGAGTATGGTGTATAGAGGGTGGCAATGCGCATAAGTTACTCCATCACTTATTACCTATTTTGACAAACTTCGGGAAAATTACGCTCAACTCCAACTTCTCTGACTGAACTACCCATCTGTAGAGCGCGGGGCTCAAAAGGGTCGCGAAAACTATCGTGCCCAAGAGGTGCATGAGTGTGAAAGGAATTTGCCCCGTGAGGGCCACCATGAAAGATTGGCCTTGGAAAATCGGGCCGATGGTGAGGCCGGTAACAGCGTCGTAAAAAAGAGTTCCCGCGATTCCGAAGCTCAAGAAATTCTTGACGGATGCCTCGCGGTTCTTAAAGAAAAAGCAGGAGCCGGCGCCGAGCGTCCCATACGCAATCGCCGTAACGGCAGTCCACGTTCCCCACCCCGAAGTTACCGCATCAAATAAAACAATCCCGAGGAATCCGAACAGGAAACTCCCGAGCAAACCGAACCGCTTGGAAAACGGCATCATCGTCGCAAGCATCGGCTCAAAATTCGGCGGACGAAACGGTAGGAGGCGAAAAAGAAAAACCGCCCCCCAGCCGATGGCGAATTTAAGCCAGCCCGTCGTCAATTCAATCTTCATAGAACGAACCGGCCGTCTTTGTAGATTACCTTTTTGCTTCCGTCTTTAAGATGCGCGGTTACCGTTCTGCGCGTGGTGGAAATTATGTCGGTGTGGACGGAAGAATCGTTGAATCCTAGGGCTTCGGCTTGCTTGGTAGTGAGCTTGGCAACATCGCCCGCGTACGTGTCGCGGTATGACATTCCAAGCGCGAGGTGCGTGTTGCCGTAAGGCCCGCCCATGTTCTCGTCAAATAGTGTTTCCGCCATGAATTTCGTGATGCGCGAGTGGCGCTTGTCGGTAAGCGAATACTCTCCGATTTTGTTCGCGCCTTTAGTAGCAATCATTTCCTTGAGCAATTTCTCATTCGTTTTCGCTTTGCTTTTTACCACGAGGCCGTCTTTAAACCACAATTCAATTCCTGTGATTTTGTTGCTATAGCGATAAAGAGGCTGATTGAAACGAATCCAGCCGTTTGTACCGCGCCAATCGGGACTGGTGAAAATTTCAAAGCTTGGGATGTTCCTGCCAGAACCGGCGAGCCAAGCCCTCTTTTCTCCCAATTTTACGCGCAAATCCATGTCTGGACCCACGGCGTGCAAATAATCGGTCTTCGGCGCCAGGGCATTTAATTTAGAGCGGTACTTCTCAATCTCGCGATACACAGCTTTCCACTTGGCAATAGGATTCTTTTCATCCAAAAAGCACGCCTTGATGATTTGATTCCAATATTCTTTTTCTGAAAGCCCTGCCTCTTTGGCCATTGCCGGCGTGCCATAGAGCGCAATGGTCCAAGTAAACTTGCCATTCCATTCCTTCACGTGCTGCCAATCTTTAAATGGCTTAAGCGCGACGCCCCTCTGCATTATTCTTTTCGGGTCTACGCCTTTGAGTGCATGCGGGTCTTTCTCCGCAAGAAGAAATACCGAGTGGTCCATTGTTTCCACAACGCCCTTCAAATACTTCTTTGGAAAAAAACTGATTTGGTGAGGTTGTGCGTGCTCATAAAAATAGCGCGTAAAGCTTTCGTTTCTGCGCTTGTCGCCCTGTTCGTCGTCGGGCGCGTAGTTGGACATTACATGTCCTCCCGCATCCACGATGGCATTACACACCGCGATATATAGAGGCTTCGCGGATTCCGAAGCGGAAACGCGCACTACCTCCCCTTTCTTAATTCCCTTCCCTCCGCCGAGAGCGAAATTTACGAGCACGTCGGCATAATTCTTAAGAATCTTGTCGCCTGGTGTGTACGCCATAGTTTCTAGAGGATATAGGCGAACAGCGTTAGCGTCAACCACGTCTGGCATTTATCCTCGCCCGTTCTTCTTTTTCTAGTGTCTGAAGTGCTCCTTTTATGATGATGTGTTTTAGAGCTTCGTAATCTTCGTGCAAATCAATCTGACAAAGAGCCGACAAATAATGACTTTTATTTTCACCCTCAAACTTTAATGGGCTAGGCGGAAACTCAAAACGAATCAGGACCGTGTTTGTCATCAATCGGGCCATCCTCCCGTTGCCGTCACAAAAGGGATGGATAGAGGTCATCTGGTGTTGCGCCCATGTAGCGAGGTCAAATACCTCCTCAATCCATTCCCCCTCCTCGCCGTCTTTGACATGACTCGCTTGTCTAATCAAAGATATGCGCCGATCAAACTCTCGCCAAAATATAAATATCTTTTCTTTAACCACTCGTCCTGGAGGAGGTTCATGGCACTTGAGTTTTTTCACGTCTTCTCCGTTGGCACGAAATCTGCCTGCTATTTCAGGTATAGCGTTCTCAAAAATAGCTCTGTGCAATTCAAGAATCACCTCAATTGTAATTCTCGTACCACTCTCGGCAAGTTCGCGGCTCTGCGCGATTGCTTTCCAGAGGCCGCGTACTTCCAGATTTTCAAGCTCCTTTTTGGTTCGCGGACGGACAAATCTTTTTTTAGCCATGTACCGCTTCCCTAATTTGCTCCTTGGTCAGAATTGACCCCTCAACCTTGCTTGAATTGTATAAATGCTCCAAATCAACCGCATGATCAAAAGACGCTCTCTCAACGTCAGAGAGTTGCGGAAGCTTGTGTACCTTCTTCTTCACGTCCACGAATCTGGCGATGAGTTTTGCAGACTCCTTGGACGCCTTCTTACCTATAACGGGCTTTTTGGTATATTTTCTCATATTTCGGCCCCACCCGGGGAGAACACATTACCCTGTAAGGCAACTAAAGTAAAGGGTACCCCCTGCGCACTTATTAAGAGTATACCAGTTACATGAGCAATCTATGAAGCGGTAAGGCAACGTGTGGACAAGCGGTATCGGTTCTTCTATGCCTTCCTAGTAGCAGGAACAGCAGATAATAAGCAAAGACTCAAGTCGATCGGGCTTGGATTTGAAGTTCTTTTTGCCGTAGCAGGCGTCAACGGCACGGTCCAGCTTGTGGTGCGCGTCCAAAAGAACTTTCGGCATCGTGTTCGGGTCGTACAGGTCGGCGAGCTTCGTGTGTATCACAATAACTTATTCTCCAGACGAAATTTGGTTGGCCGAATTTTAATCACTAGTTGTAAGTCTAGTTCTTTCGCTAAAGCAAAGCAGAAATGACAAAGTCTCTTTGAATCAAAATTCGTAAGTAGCCATAGGTCGTTTTTTAATTTCTTTCTAAGT
>JANLIP010000043.1 GCA_024654165.1 Candidatus Kaiserbacteria bacterium
AAGGCCGAAAAAAGAAATGCGGGACACGTCAAGCCCCGCTCCGTAGACTCCGAAAACCCCGCACTTCTCGCCTAGCTCTGCGCCAATATCTTCCGACCCATGTTCTTCATCTCGCATGCGTTCTTTCTTTAGTAGCTAGCGCGCCGCTCGTAATGAAACAGTATACACCAACGCTGATTAAATGTTTTTAGTCAGTTTTAACAATTGCTTGTGCAAAACCGGGTTCGCCGCAACCATTGCTTCTTTGCTAAGTTTCCATGGATTGCCCTTTAAGTCTGTCACTTTGCACCCTGATTCCTTTAATAGCAGGTAAGCAGGCGCAAAATCGTGCACTTCTCCTTCCATGGGTACCGCCCAATCCCTGCGCCCGGAGGCCACATAACAAGCGTTTACCGACATGGCGCCGAAAGAACTTAGCGCGAAATACTTGCTTTTGACGTTTTTCAGGATGTTGTCTATGAGTTTCTTAGGCTGGCCTCGCAGAGTAAGTTGTCCCACACCCATGGTGCGGTTCAAATCCCTCCTTTGCGAGCAATGTATTCTCTTGCCGTTTAGATACGCGCCCTTGCCCTCTTTAGCGAAAAACAGCTCCTTCGTGACAGGCAAGTAAATAGCGGATAGTACAACCCTGCCGTGATGCGCCAAAGCTGCCATCACGCCGAAAAGCGGAACGTCTGTGGAAAAATTCATTGTTCCGTCTATGGGGTCTATAATCCAGATGTAGTCCGAATCAGAATTTTTCTTTCCGCTTTCCTCGGCGATAATTCCGTGATCAATGTGCTTCTTGCTAATCTCCGAAATAATAATGCGCTCGGACATAAGGTCGGCATCGGTAACACAGTCCCAGAGATGGTCGGACTTCATGTACTTCACCCTGTCTTTCCCGAAGCGTTTCAAGACCTCTCGCCCGGCCTTGACCACTGCTCTTTGAATTAGTTTGTCCATCCCGTTAGAAGCCTTCTTTTGGAATTTCATATGGATAATCAGTGTTACAAAAATAAAATCAATTTTACTTGCGAAGAGAAAAGCTTCTAACGGGATCCACAGAAGAGAGCACTTTACTCTCTTCTCAACTTATTATCCAGTGAAAATTTATCCGGTCCGAAAAGCGATACGGCCAAGGTGGAAACAGCAAGAACGAAATCACGCACGCCGATATCGTTATAGCCGACCTCGTACGCGATGAAAAACAGGTGGAGCGATAGCAGAAGCGCGACCCAGCGCGTCCAGAGCCCTAGTGCGAGCAGTATTCCGCCGGCTATTTCAAACCAGCCGTTAAAGAGCACAAGTTTTACTGCGCCCAATCCAAATATCGTATTTCCCCATTCCGGCACCCAGACAGTCCATGAATCGGGGCTCGTTATTTGAGATATTCCAAACCACAAAAACAAAAAGGAGAGCCCGAACCGGAGTAATACCGGCGCGTATTCGGCTGTTTTTGACTGCTGGTTCATAGAAAACATTTCCTGCATTATACACGTTACGGATAGAGCCAAGTGCAAAACCGCCGCCCTCCTAAGGAGGGCGGCGGTTTTGCACTTGGCTCTATCCGTAACGTGTATAATGCAGGAAATGTTTTCTATGAACCAGCAGTCAAAAACAG
>JANLIP010000060.1 GCA_024654165.1 Candidatus Kaiserbacteria bacterium
TGCATCCGCATTCTTCAACTGTGATGCGTACGATGAGTTCTCATTGGTAATCTGCTGATTCAGCGATACCAAGCTGTTTGATATATCTTGTATCTGGGCCTGAACTTGCGGCGACTGGACTTGTGCGCGCAGAGAGGCCAGCATCTGCGTATAGGTATCTATCTGTGATTGGAGCGATTTCACCGCGCTTGCATGCGCCGCCACTACTTGTTGCCGTGCTGTTTTGTAATCGGCGAGCGCGCTATCCGCCTGCTTTTGCTGTTCTTCTATGCTCTGCTTTTGCGGCAAAAGATTTTGAGATGAGATGTTGACCTTCAGAAACCGGCTGTTTACAAGGCCTTCAAGTTCATCGCGGAACGCCTCAAACTTGCTCTGGGGCACGACGAAACTCACGTAACCGTATTGCTGGGAGCTTGATTCATTATCTATCCGGCCATCGTACCCGCGCACGGTCGTTACCACCCGGCGCGTGAGCCCCTGCACATCGCGGGTTTGCATAGACGCGTTGTAATACACTTTCAGGAATTCGCGCGTATCGGTAACGGGGACATCAGGATTCGGGTACGGATACGGATACGGGTACCTGTCCGGAACCATCATTCCATCTTTGTAGGAAACATTGGATGCGCCCGTGTCCATCATGGGCGCGCCCGCGGGCGAGGGCGGAACCGTCTCTGCGCTACCGGAATATCCCACCCCTCCCATAATCGGTATCGGATACCCCCTGCCCTGACCCGAAATTGCGAAGAAAGTGCCGACAGCAAGGAGCGCGAGCACAATCGTGAGCCACGAAACGCGCTTCGGCCGGAACCTTTTTGGAACGTATTGGCCGTCAGTCATAAGTAAATACTATCATAGTTACTGTAGTCGGGAAGTCACGCCGAGTTCTAACCTTTTTCCGGTGCGAGAACTTAGAAATGGTACCTGACACCATTTACCCTAAAATCTATGTCTGAAGGCCCTTCTAAAGCCCGCGTCTTCCGCCTCTTTGACAGTAAACGCATAAAATTCGCCTTCTTGATTGCCGATTATTGTTCGGTCATATTGCTGGTCCATAGGCAAATGATAGATCTTTGTCTTTCGGCCAGTCTCGTCAACATTGATGTTGCATTTTACCCTCGGAAACTCGCCAAGTGGTTCATTTTCTACCACTTCAACGCTCAATGCCTGCGCCATTTCTTTTGCCTTTTGAGACAGCCTCGTGGACGTGAAAAATATCGGCCTCAAACGATGCTCGTTGAGTAAGTGAGAAAATGCCTCAAAACTCTTCTGCTTTTGGGCACCGCCGAAATATCTAATCCAATACTCCATTGTCGTGCCGAATAGCTGGAAAACATGTTTTTCGTGTATCTCTTTGTATTGCGCCCAGTGCTTGCACTGGATAATGCAAACCTCGCCCCCTTTTGTCGCGATAAGGTCTCGGCCGAGGTCTTCAAAGCCGTCAATAATTCCCTTGTAGTGGATGTTATATCCCTTTTGCGAAAATAAATGTCCGACATACATTTCATAATCTCTCCCGATTGCCCACTTTGATTTATTTCTGTTTTTCAAATACCTATCGAGCGCTTTTTGGTTGCGTTCAACAGAGGGT
>JANLIP010000062.1 GCA_024654165.1 Candidatus Kaiserbacteria bacterium
AAGAATTTGTAATTCCCCGTCACACGGTTCGTAAGCTGCGTCTCGCAGAAACGAAGAGTGTTCATATCTATATTTTGAGCCGTGTGTCGGGTCATAACAACTTCTTTAACGAACCGAGAGCCGTTCAAAGCGAACAAGCTCCACCTTCTCGCCGAATTTTTGAACCGCCGAATTGATAAGGTCGCGCACAGTGATTGAGGAATCTTTTACGTAAGGCTGGTCTAGAAGCACGCGCTCTTTTATATAGCTCTCTACTTTCCCCTCCACTGCTTTCACGCGAGATTTCTCCGGCAAGCTGGATGCCTCTTTCTCAAACACCTCTCTTGCCATTTGTATATCCTCCTCGCGCACATCCTCGCGCGATTTAAATTGAGGATTCATCGCTGCCACATGCATGGCAATTCCATACGCAAGTTTTGCAAACTCTTCATTCTTGGATACGAAATCTGTTTCGCAAGCAAGCACCACGGCGCCCACGACGGCTCCTCCCGCGTGCGTATAGGCGCTGGCCACGCCGGCGCCCAAAGCGCGGTCGGATTTCTTGGACGCGATAGCCGAGCTTTGTTTGCGAAGAATTATCTTGGCCTTTTCCATATCGCCTCCCGCCTCTTCAAGAGCCTTCTTGCATTGCATTATGGAAACCCCGGTGAGGTCGCGCAGTGCCTTTATCTCGTCTGTAGTAGCCATGGCAAATGAGTGATTATAAACGAATAAGCGACGGTTAGATTCTCTCTAACCATTGTTATTTTAACACTTATTGCGGATTATTAACTACCGCCTTTTTCCCTTCTGAATAAGCCGAGGCCAGAAAATCAACTATGTATCGAATACTGCGCACAGATGTGTCGTTGGCGGGAATCGGATATTGCACCAAAGAGAAATCGCAATCAGAGCTAGAGAGGCCGATGACCGGGATGCCTAGCTGATTTGCCTCTTGAACAGCCGTGTGCTCCCTGCGAGTGTCAACAACGAAAAGCGCCGCCGGAAGCTCCGCCATTTTTACCAGACCGCCAAAGCGGGCAAGCAGTTCTGTAATTTCGCGGTCAATCAGAAGCCGTTCCTTCTTAGTGTATTTTGCAAGGGTTCCCTCGTCCCTCTCTTTCATAAGAGTTTCAAGGCGGTCAATTCGCTTGCGGATGTTCTTAAAATTCGTGAGGGTGCCCCCAATCCATCGGCTGGCGACATAAGGAGAGGAAACGCGCAATGCCGCCTCTTTGACGATTTCAATTGCTTCGTGCTTTCCGCCGACAAACAAAAGCTGTTTCCCGCTTTGTGAAAGCGCGCTTACAAATTCGCGCACGGTCGCGAGGCGCTTATTGGTCTCTTCCAAATCAAAGATGTCGCTTCGGTCTTTCGTGATGAAAATAAAAGGCGATGCAGTGGGGTGCCTGCGCGTGCGCGAATACCCAAAATGCACGCCTGCGTCGTAAAGTTCCTGAATGTCTGCTGTCTTTGTATCCATACCTGTCACACGAAATGGCATTGTTTATGCAGCGCCGATTTCATGATTTCGTTAAATTGTTTGATAAAGAAACATGTCTGATAGAACCTCTAACTTCTGAAACTATTGCTATGCCATTTCGTGTGTACAGGCATACAGTGCGTGGAAATATATCAGATTGAAGGCATAGGTCAACCCGC
>JANLIP010000081.1 GCA_024654165.1 Candidatus Kaiserbacteria bacterium
TAATCCGCGCCCTCTCGTTCGCCTTCGCGTTTCGCGCGCGTCGTCGCCGTTATCAGGCGGGCATAATTCTTCCCGCGCTTAATAAGCTCTTGAAGAATCGTGTTTTTCCCGCTTCCAGAAGGGCCCGCTATGACGACAATCTGTTTTGAATTTGATTTCATAAATCCGCAAAATGGCTTCAGATGCGAGGCGCGGAGAAGCGGTGCATGAGGCGTATTATAATACGACGAACGCAACGCAGAGGCTCCGCAACGAGGCAGATGGGGTCATTTTGCGGATTTAATATTCGCGGATAGAGGTCTGTGCATCAATCTTTTTTACTACATCAAGCACTACTGAAACAACGATGAGGAGCGCGGTACCTCCTATTGTTACCGCCGTTATGCCTGTTGCCCCCTGCAAAATCAAAGGCAGGACTGCAAGAAAGCCCAGGAACAGCGCCCCAACAAGCGTGATTCGCGTAATAATATTGCCCAAATAATCTGCAGTAGTGCCTCCTGGGCGAACGCCAGGAATAAACGCTCCATTCTTCTGCAAGTTCTTTGCAATCTGATGCGGTTCAAAAGTAATCGCGGTGTAGAAGAATGTAAAGATGAATACTAGGCCGAAATAAAGTGCGCCGTATACCCACTGGTTTGCGAGAACGGAAACTACCCACGAAGCGGCCGAGGCCACTATCGCAATCGCGCTCTTGGAAAGAAATGTGGCTATCATCTGCGGGAAAAGCAGGATTGAAAGCGCAAAGATAATTGGCATGACGCCCGCCTGATTCACGCGCAGAGGAAGATAGGTTGATACTCCTCCCAAAACCTTCGTCCCCCGCACCCTGCGGGCATAAGTGACAGGTATGGGACGCTCCGCCTCGGTCACATATACAACGCCTGCAACGATTAGCAATGCGACGGCGGCAAATCCTATGTACGCCGGAAGTTGAGACACATCAAAGCTGAAAATGAATTGCGATACGGAACTTGGAATGGCCGCAACTATGCCGGCAAAAATCAAAAGAGATACGCCGTTCCCCACCCCGAATTCGGTGATGAGCTCGCCTATCCACATCAAGAGAAGCGCGCCCGCGGCTATGACCATCACGTTCGTAAGCGTGTGGAGGAAATCAGTCGCAGGTACGGTTCCGTTTTGCTGAAGAAGAATGAGAAAGCCGAATGCCTGCATGAATGCAAGAGGCACGGTGAGATACCGGGAATATTGCGTGAAGCGCATCCTGCCCGCGTCGCCCTCTTCCTGATACATCGCTTTCAAGCTTGGCGACAAAACTGACATGAGCTGCATGATTATGGAAGCAGTAATAAACGGTGAAACCCCTATCATCATTATAGACAGATTTGAGAAACCTCCGCCTGAAAAAACGTTCAAGAGCGCAACTAATTGATTTCCGCTCAAGAAATTTTCCAGCGCGGCTATGTTTATTCCCGGAATCGGGATTGCGGCAAGCAATCGGAACACAACCAAGGCTCCGAGTACGAACAGCACGCGCTCTCGGAGAGTCTCGTCGTGGACGATAAGTTTTATTTTGCGAATGAAAGTATCAAACATATTTTTTTTAAGGCGTGATTGTTCCGCCGGCCTTTTCAATCGCAATACGCGCAGGGGCGGACACCAGACATCCCTTGAAAGCCAGCTTCTTGTCTATTTTAGCTCCCCCCATGATTTTTATCGGAGGGAAAAGAGGCCCGCGTTCTCTGATAATTCCCTTTTCTTTCAAAATCTTCGGCGTAATCTCTGCGCCATTTGGGAAAACTTCAGCAACACGAACTAGCGAAATGGGCACATTGTTCTTTCTAGAAGGGTTCACAGTGCGCCCGCGATTCTTCCCGAATCCTCTGCGCTTTGGCAGTTTCTTAATGATGTCGCGCATTTCTGGACGGATTTTGTGTCCGGCGCGCGCAGTCTGCCCCTTGCCGCCCCTCCCGGATTGCTTGCCTCGCGAGCTTCCCTGCCCGCGCCCGACACGGCGGTATGCGCGCTTCGTCATTCTTTTCAATGTGTTTAGCCCTGCGGTCATGTTAGTTTTTCTTAACGAGTATATACGAGTTTAGAAACAACTTACACCCGACACACGGTTCGTTAAGAGCGTTTCTTACTCGTGTTGATTCTGCTGACAACATACGGTGAGCCGTGTGGCGGGTCAAGAAATTGTAATTCGCTTTGCTCATAAAATTTCTACGATTTCTTGGAAACGCCTTTAAGTGCGGTCATGGCGGCGCGCGCGTTGTTGATAGGATTCTTACTGCGCGAGAGAAGCTTCGCCGTTACGTCGGAAATGCCAGCAAGCTCCAATACGGCTCGCACCGACGAGCCGGCGACCAATCCGCGCCCAGGGGATGGCCTGATTTCCACGACAGATGCGCAGAATTTTGCCTCCACATTGCGCGAAATACTGCGCGTCTTTGTGAGATTTACTGTAATCATTCCGCGTTTTGCAGCGCGAGTGGCCTTTTCTATCGCGAGCGCCGTGTCGGCCGCTTTCCCAAGCCCTACTCCCACGCGCCCTTTCTTGTCGCCAAGAACCAATGCGGCGCTGAAGCTGAATCTGCGCCCTCCTGCCATAACGCGAGCTACGCGCCTGATGCCGATTAATTTTTGAGCAAATTCGCTCCTGCGCTCATCGCGCCGTCCGCCGCGCTGGCCTCCGCGCCCTCCTCTGTCGCGATCGCCACCCCTGCGCTGTGTCTGCGTCTTCTTTCCCGCAAGCTTAGAATCTACAGGCATGGCGGCCTCTTCAACAGGAAGCACGACCGTCTCCGGCACGACAACTTCCTCTACTGCGACTTCATCTATTTTTTGTTCTGCTGTCATATTTTTATTAAAATTCTAATCCTGCGGTGCGGGCAGCTTCTGCAAAAGCTTTAATGGTTCCCTGGTATTGGAATCCTCCTCGGTCAAAAACAACTTTTTTAACGCCTTTCTCGCCTGCGAGCTTCGCGAGTACGCTGGCCGAAGCTTCAGCTCGTTCTCGCGGAGTCTTCCCCTTGATATCCGCAGAAGAAACGGCGACAATCGTTTTGCCTGCTCCGTCATCTATTATCTGCGCCACAAGCCGAGTATTTGATTTGTATACTGAAAGACGGGGCCGTTCTTTTGTGCCAATGACTTTAGCGCGCACTCGCTTGTGTCTTTTTGCCCTGCTGTCTTTTTTGTTAATTGTTGCCATATTTTTATGCGGCGCTTGTTACTTTCTTGCCCTGCTTTTTGCGGACCACTTCGCCCTCGTAGCGTATTCCTTTGCCCTTGTAAGGCTCCGGCTTCTTGAGCGCGCGCACTGAAGCTGCAAATTGGCCAACTTGCTCCCTGTCTGCGCCAGAAACTGTGATGATGTTTTTATCAACGGCAACAGCAAGCCCCTCTGGTATGGCAACCTTAACAGGGTGAGAAAAGCCAATCATAAAAGACAGGTGTTTACCGGAAAGTTCCGCTCGGAATCCGATTCCTTCAACCTGGAGTTTCTTTGCAAAAGGCTGGCTTACTCCCTGAATCATATTGCGAACGTGTGCTGCGTATGTGCCCCACAAGGCGCGCGCAAGGCGAGATTGCGAAACAGGCGTAACGGAAATTGATGTGCCATCTACCTTTACAGAGACTTCCCCGTGCATAGCGCGCTTCAGGGTTCCCCCCTTCCCTTTGACGATAATTTCACTGCCAGAGACGGAGACTTCCGTGCCGGCGGGAATCGCAATTAATTTTTTTCCTGTTCGTGACATAAATGTTATTTATAGTGAGCGCAGTCGAACTACCAGATTTCGAATAGCGCTTCTCCTCCGATATTTTCTTTGCGCGCTTCTTTACCCGTAAGAATGCCCTTGGGGGTTGAGAGGATTAGAGCGCCTTGTCCGTAGCGCACTGGTACGATTTCACGTGCACCGCGATAAACTCGTCGGCCCGGCTTTGATACGCGCTTTACGCCATGAATCACGTGTACGCCCTCAGCATCATATTTGAGAACTACATCCAGAGTCTTGCGCACTTTTTTGCCCTTCTTCTCTATCGCCTGTAAGAATCCCGCATCTTTGAGCTTTTCTGCAATCGCCATCTTGAGAGCTGAATACGGAACAGCGACCGTTTCTTTCTTGACGGCGCCTGCGTTCGTAAGGCGAACTATAAAATCTCCTACTGGATCTGATGTCATAAATAACGAAATTACCACGAAGACTTCTTAATGCCTGGTATGTTGCCTTCAAGCGCCTCCTCGCGGAAGCAGATGCGGCAGAGATTGAAATCGCGGAGGAATCCGCGCGGGCGTCCGCACTTAAAACAGCGCCGGATTACCCGGCTCTTGAATTTAGGTTTTCTTTCGGACTTAACAACCATTGAGCGCTTTGCCATATGTTTTATTTGTCAGGGCCACGTAAGGAGAAGCTAGAAGCTCCTGCATCTGGCCCTTGCGGTGCCTGATTACGGAAGCTTCTTCGCGTGACCCTGTTCTTCGTCCAACTCGTGGTAGAAGCGGAATTATCCGTTTGCGACCTGCGACGCTCGGAAATGAAAGTGCGAGCACTTCATTTCTCTCGCTATCCTCGGTCGACAAAAAACAAGGCCCCCGACGAGGCTTGAGAAATATACGCGAGATGGGGAGTAAAGTCAAACGCCTAATCTTGTTTCGGGATTATTTCTTAGCCTCCGCGTCTTTGAGCGGCAAACCGAGATATCTTAAGAACGCTTCGGCTTCACGCTTGTTTTTTGCCGTTGTCACAATGGTTACTGCGAGTCCGAAAATGTCCTTGCTGTCCTCGTCGGCTGTCTCCGGAAAGACAATGTTTTCTTTGAATCCGATAGTGATGTTGCCCATCTCGTCTATGGTTTCAGGCTTTATGCCGCGGAAGTCCTTTGAGCGCGGCAATACGATATGTATCAGCTTGTTGAGGAATGCCTCCGAGCGCGCTCCCCGCAACGTGACTTGGAATCCAACTTCGTCGCCCGCGCGCATCTTGAATGTCGCGATTGATTTCTTGGCAGTTCTCGCCGCCGGCGCTTGGCCGGTTATCCGCGTGAGCCGGTCTTTGATGAACGCGCGTTTCTTCGGGTCGTGCTTTGCGCCAACTCCTGTTGAGACAACGATTTTAGATACTTTCGGAGCTTGCATCACACTCTTGTAATGGAAAGCTGTTTTGAGAGCCTCAAATGTCTTCTGTTGCTGGGTTTGTGTTTTCATATTATTTGATGTCTTGCCCGCTTGTTACCGCTACGCGCACGCGCTTGCCGTCTTTGCGTACGATGCGAATACGAGTCGGTTTCCCTCCTTTTGGGTCTGCGAGCATGACGTTGGATGCGTGCAGAGACATCGGCTTTTCAACAATCTGACCCTTGCGATTCTGTGCGGTGGCCCGGCTGTGCTTCTTCACCATGTTCACTCCCTCAATCACCACGCGATTCTTTTTTGGAAACGCGCGAACAATCGTGCCGGTTGCCCCGCGGTTCTTGCCTGCAATTACAACTACCTTATCTCCTTTCTTGAGTTTCATATATTTATACGATTTCGGGCGCCAATGTAGCGACCTTCTGATACCCGCGCTCCACTACCTCCCGTGGAATCGGGCCAAACACGCGATTGGCTTTCGGTTCTTTCTTTTCTTTCTCAACTAAAACAACTGCGTTCTCATCAAATCTGATGTAAGAGCCGTCTTTCCGGCGAAAAGCTTTTCTCTGGCGCACGACGACAGCGCGGAAAATATCTTTTTTCTTTACAGTCTTGCGAGGCTGTGCGGTTTGAATGGAAAGTACTACCTCATCGCCAAGTTCTGCATAGCGCCTTTTTGAACCGCCAAGGACCTTGAAAATGCGCCCCGTAATGCCTCCGGAGTTATCTGCAATCTTTACAATTGAACGCGGTTGAATCATATAAATTAGGTGCTAGGGACTAGCTTCTAGGTTCTAGAAAATATTTACTTCACTATTATAAATCTCTTTAATTTGGAAATGGGTCTTGTTTCGCGGATAGTTACTTTCTGTCCCACTTCTGCGGTATTTCCCGGATTGTGCACAAGGAATTTCTTGCTCTTGCGGATATATTTCTTGTATTTAGGATGCTTCACGTAGCGCTCCACTTGTACGGTTACCGTATCTTTCATCGCGCTCTTAACAACAACCCCTTCCAGGAATTTCCCCTCTTGTTTGCTGTTTTCAGTTTTGTTATCAGTTTTTTCCATACGTTAGAGATTATTGGCGAGCGAAGCGAGTTTATAAGCTCTTACGTCCGCCCAAATTTTCTCAGATTTGCATTTGTACCACATATTGTTCATATCTCCAATGTTTTTTCTTATGTTGTAGTTGTTCGGATTTTGAAAATTTAGGCGGATTAGGAAAATATAGTCGCTAAGCTCCTTATTTTCCTTTAACAATCTCGCGGGCTTTAAGCTCCGTCAAAATCTGCGCTACATCTCGGCGAAGAGTCCGGCCCTCGCGCACATTTCTTGTCCGGCTTCCCGCTCCGCCAAATCGGAACACGCGAAGCGCTTCGCGCTTCTCCTTAACCAGGGCCAGCAATTTCTCCGTGCTTTGTGTTTTTACATCATCCATACCCGTCACACGAAATGGCATTGTTTCTGCAATGCTGATTTCATTACTCCGTTAAGTATTCTGATAAGGGAATGTATATCATAAGTACCGCCAGTTCTAAAACTATTGCCATGCCATTTCGTGTGTTCGGGCATAAAAATTAATGCCTCTCAACAATGCGAACTTTGACAGGAAGCTTTGTTCCCGCTTTGCGCAGTGCTTCGCGAGACATGGCTTCGGAAGCTCCGTCTACTTCAAAAAGAATTCTTCCCGGGCGCACATCAAAAACGTATCCGGCCACATCGCCTTTTCCGCTGCCCATGCCCACTTCTGCGGCCTTTTGAGTGCGCGGCCTGTCGGGGAAAACGCGTATCCAGATCTTGGCGCTCTTCCCGGCTGCGCGCGTGAGAGACTTTCGTGCCGCCTCAAGCTGGTTTGAGCTCAAACGCGCCTGTGTCATCGCCTTTAAGCCGTATGAGCCGAAAGCAAGGGACAATCCGCGCGTCTCCGGCCTGACTAGACGACTGCCCCGTCTTCGGCCGGTTTGCCATTTGCGATGTGCTGTTTTTTTAGGAGCGAGCATAAGGTTTTAATTAGCGAGCGAAGCGAGGTTAGTAATAACCTTACCCGCCCAAATTTTTAACACGCAAACATTCGTGCCAACAAAATCTTTCTTGGTAAGTGTAATGGTTTGTAACATATATTTATCGGGTGTAAAAATTTAGGCGGGTGCGAAAATCATTGTCGCTGCGCTCCGTGATTTTCAGCAAAGATATCTCCGCGATAAATCCAGACCTTTACGCCCAAAACTCCGTAAGGAAGATAGGCAACCTCGCGTGCGAAATCAATGTCGGCTCGAAGCGTCTGAAGAGGTACTCGGCCTTTCTTGATTTTCTCTGTGCGCGACATTTCAGCTCCGCCCAGCCGGCCTGCAAGGGTGATGCGAACTCCTTCCACATCGCGATTTGCCATAACTTTTTCAACTGCTTGTTTCAAAACGCGCC
>JANLIP010000082.1 GCA_024654165.1 Candidatus Kaiserbacteria bacterium
CGGAAGTTATCGCGGAAGCGATACAAACCGTCCTGCGCAATGAGGGCGTGGATGTTCCGTATGAAAAATTGAAAGATTTAACACGCGGACGACAAGTCACACTCGCGGATTTCGCAAAATTCATTGACGGACTATCGGTGGACGAAAGAATAAAAAAGCAGCTCAAAGCATTAAGGCCCGAAAACTACATCGGCCTCGCGGAACAGATTGCAAAAGCGAAGAGATAGTATGCGCGTCAATATTCGTTTTCAATCTATATGCTTATTCGCGCGAATAAGCATATAGATTGCAGTGGAGAACGGCGGGGGAGTGGTAATATAGATACTATATGCGGGAAGTGGAACTGGAACGGCAATTGAAGGTGCTGGCAAATCGGCGACGTCTTGCCATTCTGAATCTTTTGCGAAAGCGGAAGGAGGCAAATGTGAGCGATGTTGCCGAAGCCATCAAGCTCTCATTTACATCTACATCAAAACATTTAACGATGCTTGAGCGCATGGGATTTGTGGAAAAGGAACAGAAGAGCCTCAATGTGTATTATCGGATTACCTCCGCCCCGACAGATTCTTTGCGCAAAATGCTGAAACTGCTCTAAGCCGGTCGCTGGCTTGAGCATTAGTACTTTGGACTATTTGTATTTCCTTATGTGCTTATTCGCGCGAATAAGCACATAACAAAACTGCAGGACTGTAAAAACGGGACCTGGGAAAAGGCGCAGGCGGGCGTGAGGAGTCGCCTCAAGAAGATAAGGGAAAATTTAACGAGGAGACACCTCGCATCCGCGAGGAGTCACCTCGTAAATTTATTGTTTGAGGCCGAGGCCTTTGCGGATGAGATACCAGCCCCGACGTTCCAGGGGAAGTCGGGGTCCCGACTGTAACGTCGGGATTGATTCATTGTTTCAAACCCAATCCCTTTTTAATCAAGTACCAATTTATTCCTACAAGTATGACGATTAGCGCTATCAAGACGCCGGCGGAGATGGCGGGAGAAATGTCCGCTTGGCCGAGGAATCCGTATCGGAAGCCGTTGATGAGATAGAAAAGCGGATTCGCGTATGTGATTGCCTGCCACCAAGGAGGCAGAACGTGTACGGAATAAAATATCCCGCCGAGATAGACAAGCGGTGCCAGGACGAAAGTCGGAACTATGTTTATAGCGTCTATCGTCTTGGCGTAGACGCCGTTCACGAGTCCCGCGAGCGCGAAAACCATAGCCGTGAGGATCGCGAAGAACGATATTATCGCGATGCTCGCGACAGTGAGTTCCAAATTCGTAAAGAATACGGAAATGACAAGTACGAAAGCGCCGACAAGAACGCCCCGAATTACTCCGCCCGTGATAAAACCGGCTATCATAAGCCATGGGGGAGTGGGAGACACCAATATCTCATCTATGGAGCGCATGAAAAATTTGGATTGGAAGAATGTGAAGGAGCTGTTCGCATATGCATTCGTGACGATGGCGAGCATAACGAGGCCGGGAACGACAAAGATGATGTAATCAACCCCCTGCATCTCTCCGATGCGGGAGCCGAGCACCGTCCCGAAAACCGAAAAATAAAGAACGGAAGTTACGACGCTCGGCAGAAAGGTCTGCCCCCAGATCCTGAACATGCGCACGACATCCTTGCGCATCATCGTGTAATAGGAAGTCCAAAGTTGGGCGGGTTTCATAGTTTTTGGTTTTGAGTTTTTAGTTTTTGGCGGCATGAGGAGTCACCTCGTTCCCCGAGGAGACACTTCCCGCAGTCATTTTTCTTTAGTTAACTGTAAAAAGACCTCTTCAAGCGTCGAGCCGCGGTATTTTGCCTTTGCCGACTCGTTCTTATCATGCATAGCCAGAATATCTTTCATTGCGCCGGAAGCCACTATCTCGCCCTTATTGATAATGGCCACGTGTTTGCAAAGCTGTTCCGCCTCTTCAAGATAGTGCGTCGTTAAAAGGATGGTAACGCCGGTTTGATTAAGCTCGCGCAGATAATCCCACATGCTGCGGCGCAACTCCACGTCCACTCCCGCCGTCGGTTCATCCAGTATTAGAAATTGCGGCTCGTGGATGAGGGCGCGCGCGATCATCAGGCGCCGCTTCATGCCGCCGGAGAGGCCGAATGCGATTTGATCCATTTTATCGCCGAGCCCGAGGTCCGTAAGAATCTTTTTTGCGCGCGGAAGCGCAATTTGGCGCGGTATCCCGTAATATCCTCCCTGATTTACGACAATATCCAGCGGCTTTTCAAACGGATTGAAATTCACCTCTTGCCCTACGAGCCCGATATAGGTCTTCGCCCTTTCATGCTCTTTGTCTATGTCGTGCTCGAATACCGATACTTTGCCGCTTGTCTTGTTCACGAGCCCCGCGACTATCCCGATTATCGTCGTTTTTCCCGCTCCGTTGGGTCCGAGAAGCGCGAAGAAATCGCCCTCGGGTACCTCTAGGGAAACCCCCTTTAACGCTTCTGTTCCGGACGCATAGGTTTTTGTCAGGCTTGCAACCTTAAGCGCGGGCGTATCCTTGCTTGTTTGCGAGTTGGTAATCACAGAGTTTCCCTCTATAAGTTTTTAAGAGGCAGACCGCCTATATAGTCCGCCTTTCCTATCTCCACTCCATTTTTGCGCAAAATGGAATAGGCGGTAACGACGTGGAAATAAAAGTTTGGAATAAGATATTCTGTCGCATATTCAAAACCTGTGAAGTACTTTTCTTTGAAATAGGGGAGCGATATTTTGATTTCTTCTTTACCGATGATTTGCTTCGGCTCAATCGTTTTAAGGAAAGCAATTGTTTTATCAATGCGGGCTTTTAGTTCGGAAACGGTTTTCTCGTTGTCCTCGTACGCTGGTATCTCTACTTCTGCCAGCCTCGCTGCTCCGCCTTTTGCGTTATCACAAGCGACTTGCACTTGTTTAATGAGAGAAAACTGATCAAAAACGAGCCGGTCGTTCAGAAGCGCTTCCACGTGCACGGACCCCGGCCTGCGTTCGGTGCCCTTTGTCTCGGCATGAGCATTTGCCTTGTCTAAAATCTTAGAAAGCGCACCGAGCGTTTTCATCATCGGCGGAACAGTAGTAGAATACAAATTTGTTTGCTCCATAGGGTTTACTCGGAGAGCATATCATATTTGCCGTCGCTGTCTGTGCGTGCTCGCACAGCGCTGCCTCTCGTCCCGTCGGCCTGCGAGACACGGCAAACACGATATGCCCCCACTCGTTTTCGTTGGGAGGGTGATGCCGTTATCTATCCACTCGCTTTTCCCAATAGCTCGCGGATGTCGTTACATAATCAGCAACGCGCCGTTCAGCTTCTGCCGCAAATTGAAGAACCATTTTTTCGCGCTCGGCTTCCGGCGCGCCTTTTACTAGCCACGCTTCAAGAGATTTAATTTGCGCGGGATTTGAAAGCGCGAGGCGGCGGCCTTTGGCCGCCGCGCGCAGAAGCGTCGGGCCTCCGATATCGGTTTTTCCTAAGACGCTTTCTGGCGTTGCTTGCGGATTCTGCGTTTCTTCTTCCAACGGGTAGAGATTCACATACACCAAATCAATATTTGAAATGTGAAGCCGTTCCAGCTCGGCGAAGTCTTGGGGGGTAGAGGCAAGAAGCCCCGCATAAATCTCCCGCGAGAGCGTAACCACGCGGTGCCCCAAAATCGGCGGGCCTACCGTATCGGCGACATCCTTGCACGCGACGCCGTTTTCTTTCAAGTAGCTTGTGGTGCCTGCAGAGCCGAGCAGGTTCCAGCTGTTTTTTGTCAGTATATTCGCGAGCCGCAACAACGGCTCGTCTTTCGCGTATGAGGTCAAAAGCGCGGTTTTCACAATCGCATTCTAGCACATCGGTTATTTCGTGGATGAGTCTGCTTTGAGCAGAGAAATTGCCTCTTTCACCGTTGTCATAAACTGCGCAGGGAAGATAATAGTTGAATTTTTTTCTACGGATATTTCAGCCATGGTCTGTAGGGTGCGCAATTGGAGCGCCACTGGGTGCTTGGTGATGATGTCTGCGGCCTCGCCCAATTTGACGGCGGCCTGGAACTCGCCTTGTGCGGCGACAATTTTGGCCCGGCGTTCCCTCTCAGCCTCCGCTTCTTTCGCCATCGCTCTCTGCATGTTATCGGGAAGTGCGATGTCTTTGATTTCCACCGCCGTGACCTGCGCGCCCCAGGGCTCCGTGTGCGCATCTATGACATTTTTGATTTGCTCGTTGATTTTTACCGTTTCTGACAGAAGCTGGTCAAGACTGAATTGGCCGACCACATTTCGTACCGTGGTCTGGGATATCTGATTCGTTGCTTCGTACACGTTCTCAATCGCGATGACCGCTTTTTCCGGATTTGTCACGCGATAGTAGGCAACTGCCGCTATATCAATGGAAACGTTGTCTTTGGTGATGATTTTTTGCGATGCGATTTGCATGGTGACGGTGCGCAGGGAAACGCGCGTCATCTGCTGAAACGGCGCGAAAATCAGGCTCAACCCCGGCTCGCGCACGCCCGTGAATCTGCCGAGCAGAAACACCACTCCGCGTTCGTACTGCTTAAGAATGCGGATGCACGCAAGCAGGTAGATGAACACCGGAATCCACATGTATGTCCAATCCATGGGCGCATTATTTCACTCTAAGAGCGGCATAGCAAGCCAGGTACCAGAAGCAGGATTCTTGAACATTAAGTTTTTAAGCTTATATTTCGGCATTAAATAGACAGTGGATAACTTTGTGGCGCTTCATGAGCTTTTCACTCATACTCTAAGAACGAGGCTAAAACAATGCATCGCATTGTTCGCCCGATCATTTGTAAAACAAATGATTTAGGGTCGAGTTACCAGACAATCATTTTCAAAAAACATGAAAAAGTTGCACGGTGTTGCCTTTATTCTCCTTGTTGTTGGAGGCCTCAATTGGGGTCTTACTGCTCTTGGATTCAATGTAGTCAACATGCTTCTCGGTTCTTGGCCAGCGGTTGAAACAATCGTCTACCTATTGGTGGGTATTTCTGCAATCTACATAGCAGTTACACACAAGAAGGATTGCAAAGATTGCGGTGTTGGTGCTACGACAATGTAAAAGCCTTTTTGTTTGTGGAAAACAGGCCGTTCTCCTTAACGGTCTGTTTTCATTTAGGGGGCTTTAGTGCCCGTCCGCGCAACTAACCTGTAAATAGATTGTAAATCAGCCACATGTTTAAGACCACGATACACAGCGCTATCACATACGCAGTTATTTTGAGCCACATTTTGTTCGCAAAGTCCCCCATTTTCTTTTTGTCGCTTGTAAACATGACGAGGGGAATCACCGCGAAGGGCAATTGAATGCTGAGTACCACCTGACTCAATATGAGAAGCTTGCCGACGCCAAAATCTTGGAAGAACAGGATAACGGCAAGCGCCGGAACTATCGCGAGCAATCGCGTTGTCATTCTTCGCAGCCACGGACGCATTTTCAGATTAAGAAATCCTTCCATTATTATCTGCCCCGTGAGCGTCCCCGTGAGCGTTGAATTCTGCCCTGAAGCAAGAAGCGCCAAAGCAAAAACGATGCTCGCAAGGGAGGTGCCCAGAAGCGGAGTCAGAAGCTCGTACGCTCTATCAATGTCCGCGACATCCGCATTGCCGGAAAAGTGGAATACGGAGGCCGACATTATAAGAATAGCCGCGTTCACGAAGAACGCCCCCATAAGCGCAATCACCGTATCAATGGTTGCGAACTTAACAGCCTCTTTCTTGCCCGCGAGGTCGCGCACGAAGGCCCTTGTCTGGACAACGGAAGAGTGCAGGAACAGATTATGCGGCATCACCGTTGCGCCGATGATGCCGAGCGCGATGTACAGCATCTCCTTATCGCTAAAAATGGCGACGGAAGGAATGAAGCCGGCGAGAAGGGGAGCGATTTCCGGCCGTGAGAGAATAAGCTCCAAACCGAACGCGACT